>NZ_CP079199.1:787500-1081404 GCF_024758565.1 Mesomycoplasma ovipneumoniae | reverse complement strand
AGAGCACCAAATTTTGATTTTGCACTTATTTGTAAAATCAAAATTAAAAAGCTAAAAATTAGACTTATTCACATTTTTGTATAATTAGGAAAATCAGAAAAAATTGAATCTGTGACGGTGGCTTCGCCAATTTTTACATTAACATTTTGCTCAACTTGAGCCGGTTGAAGGGCGACAATAAAGAAACTTAAAATAAAAATAATTATAGATAAAGTGAAAATAAATTTATAAAATCCTTTGAGATCGCCAAATTGTTTTCATAAATAAATATGTTGCGCTAAAATTAAAAAGAACAGAATAAAACCAAAAACAATAACAAGTGAAATTAGACTAATAAAAATTGGCCAAAGCGGCAATGAAGTTGATTTGCTTCTAGCAATTTCAGTAATTTCTTGAGTAGTTAAATTAGAAAAACTACCTTTTGAAACAAAATCAATTTCCCAATCAATTCGCTCAAGAAACTGCCAAATTTGGACGAAAGAGAAAATTATAATTATTAAAAGTAAAATTTTACTTATTAATTGTAAAACTTTACGAGTAAAATAAGGTGCAATAAAAAAGTAAACTTTGGCACTTCGTGACTCTAAATTAGTTATCAAGATCAATTCGCTCCTTTGTTATTGCATCAAAAATGTGAATTCGTTCTAAATTAAAGCTAACTTTAACTTTTTGATCTAAAAAGTATTCAAAAATATTATTCTGGTTAGAAATTAATTCAAGTTGATCACTGACTTTAATTGCAACAAGTTGATCTTTACCAATTAGCTCAACATTAGTAATAATACCGTCAAATTGAGCCTGATTTTGATTTAGATAAATATCTTCAGAACGAAAACCTACTTGTAATTCTTGATTTTGACTTAATAAATTTGCCAATTTTTGGTCAACTTCAAACCAAATTGGCGCTTTTTTTGCCTTTATTTGATTGTTTTCAACAACACAATCAAATAAATTCATTGTTGGTGAACCGATAAATGTGGCAACAAAAGTGTTTTTAGGCTTGAAATATAATTCTTTTCCTGTTCCATTTTGCTGAATTTTACCGTCATTAAAAACTACAATTTGGTTTCCCATCGTCATTGCCTCAAGTTGATCATGAGTTACATAAATACTTGTAGTTTTGAGCATTCTGTGAATATTTACAATTTCACGGCGCATTGATTCACGTAATTTTGCATCTAAATTTGAAAGTGGTTCGTCCATTAAAAAAACTTGCGGCGCACGAGCAATTGCTCGTCCAATTGCAACCCTTTGACGTTGACCACCAGAAAGATCACGCGGTTTTGAGTATAAATAGTCGCTGATTTTTAAAATTTGAGCAACATTTTTTACTTTTGAGTCAATAATGTCGCGTCTTTCTTTTGCAATTTTGAGTCCAAACGAAATATTATCATAAACATTCAAATGCGGATAAAGGGCGTAAGATTGAAAAACCATTGCAATATTTCGCTGATGCGGTGGAAGGTTATTATACCGTTTGCCATTAAAAATTAAATCACCTTGAGTAATTGAATTTAGGCCGGCAATCATTCTTAAAAGTGTTGTTTTTCCTGAACCTGAAGGTCCTAAAAAGATGCAAAAATTACCACTTTCAATTGTAAGATCGATCGCCTCGAGTGTATATTTGTCATTACCTTCATATTTTTTTGAGACATTGTTAAGAACAATTTTGGCACCTTTTGTTTCTTCTTGTTGTTGGCCAATTTTTGCAACCATCTTATTTAAATCAATTTGATTTAAATCTAAATTAAGATCTTCAAGTTCAAAAAGTTTTTTATTTTTTTCCATAATTAACCTTTAACCGCTCCTTCAGAAAGTCCACCAATTATGTATTTTTGTAAATACATAAATAAACCAAGCGCTGGAAGAGCTGCAAGTAGAGCCCCAGCTGCATAAGCACCAGCATTGACATGTTTTGGCTCGACATTAATAAAAGTTTCAAGCCCGACAGCAAGAGTTAAGTCTTGAATATTGAAAAGCACAAATCTTGGCAAAATAACATCGGTAAATGGTGTTAAAAAAGATCAAAGCGCAACCATAATTATTGCAGGTCGTAAAACTGGTAATAAAATTTTGAAAAAAACACCAAAATTTGAACAGCCATCAATTTTTGCTGAATCATCAAGTTCGCGGGAAATACTATCTAAATAAGCTTTGAGCATAAAAGTATTTCCAGAAACAGCCCCACCTGAGTAAATAATTACTAACATAAATATTGGTGAAATTCCGCCGATTTGGCCAATTTGGACTAAAATATAGAGAAAAATTAACGAAGAAGTTGCCGGAATCATTTGCAATAACATAATTATTGTCAAAGAATGTTTTGAACCTTTAAAGCGAAAACGTGAATAAGCATAACTATTTAAAGCAACTGCGGTAGTTGAAATAACCATCGTTAAAAGCGCAATTGTTAGTGTATTTCCGTATCAAGAGAAAAAATAAGACCGTTCAGAAGTAAATAAATAAGTGAAATTATCAAAACCAAAAACAAACGGTGTAATTGTAATAAGTCGAGTATTAGCAACATTAAAAGTAGCAATAACTAGCGAAACTATTGGAAATAAAACAACAACCGACCAAGAAATTAAAATTAAATAATTAAGAAAAATTCAAAGTAACTCAATTGGTTTAATATCCCGCTCATCACTTAAATTTAGACGTTTTTTTGGACTAGAATTTTTGGCAACAAACTCAAAACTAGCAATTTTTGACACTAATAAGTTCATAATTTTATCTCCTTTGCATTGATTTTATAAAACCACGAAGGGCAAAACTAATACTAATTAGCGCTGCCAGTGTTGAAAGTGCGGCGGCAAAAGCTTGGTGTCCGTCAATTTTTATTCCTTGAGTTGTTAGCTTAAACACCCAAGAAATAATAATGTCAGTTGAGGCCTCGCCAAATGGGGAGGCATTTGCATAAGCAGGCCCACCGCCAGTAAAAATTGAAATTGTTGTAAAGTTATTAAAGGCGCCGACAAATTGTCCAATTAACATCGGCGCAATTCCCAGAAGCAACTGGGGAAGCGTTAGTTTTCAGAAAATTTGTGATTTTGAAGCCCCATCAACGGCGCCTGCTTCGTAAATTTCGCCCGAAATTGCCTGCAGATTTCCAGTAACAAGCATAAAAATAAAGGCATAACTAATTCAAGTCTGGACAACAATTAATAAAACTCGGGCCGTACCAATTTGGTTTAGTCAAGAAATTCCGTCTTTAATAAGTCCTAAATTAATTAAAATTAAATTAATATAACCTTTTGAATCAGCGGCAAACATTGAACGAATAAAAGACAAAGAAACAAACGCAGGCACTGCTCAAGGCAAAATAAATATTAGCCGAAAAATCTTTTTACCTTTAATTCGGGATGAATTTGTTAAAATTGCAATTAAAATTCCTAAACCAATGGGAAATAGTGTTGATAAAACTGTCCAAATTGCCGTTCAACCAAGAACTGAAGCTAGTGATTGAAACAGTCCAAGTTGGCGATAATCTCACCATTTTCCTCATTGTTTAAGTCCAACTCAGTTAACAGTTTGGCCCGGGGCGGCATGATTATAACCATAATCAGTAAAAGAAATTAAAACTGAAGTAATTATTGGCGCAGCAACGATAAAAATCATTAAAGCATGGCCAATTAGCGAAATCATTCACGGAAATCCGGTAGTTTGGAGCCACTGTTTTGAATAGAGTCATTTTCCCGGAACAACGCCAGCTTCCATTGCTTTTGCAATTCTTCAGGCTGAAATTGCCCCAATTATAAAGTAAATTAGCACAAAAGCCATTAAAATTACCGATAAGACGCCACCAAAAAGGTAAAAACGTGCATCAGTAAAAATACCATCCCGAGGCGAGTGTAAATTTGCTCCTAAGTCAGCAAAGCCCGGAATTCCGCCCATTTTTGACCAGTAAGCCCCAAATGAAAAGGGAATTATTAAAGTATAACAAATTAGGCTAACAATTGAAAGTAAAGATCCTTTGATAAACTGACGAAATACCAATAATTCAGCAAGTCCAGGAAAGATTAAATTCAAAAAAAAGCTAATAAAACGGACGTTTTTTATTGTCTCAACAGGATAAGACTTTAGCGCTTCGTTTGCTTTTGATTCATAAATTTTTTTGTTAACCTTTAACTCATTAAAATAACGGTAATTATTTGTTTTGAGAATTTGTTTGAATTTTGTTATTTTAGAGCTCAAAAATAGCGTTCTTTTTTGGTCAGTTTTTGCAATTTTGGCTTGTTTTTGCAAGTTTTTAAAGGCTGTTTTGGCAATTTCGTTTTGTTGAAATCGCTTTTTATTTTTTGCAACACTCTCAAGATAATTTTGCTTGATCTCACTGATTTTTGTTTTAATTTCTTCTTGCTGAGTTTTAAAATCTGGGCTTGATTTTAAAACTTTTAGCTCGTATTTTGCAAGAATTTTTTCATTTATAAATTTTATCCGTGTTTTAAAGTCTTCGATTGTTTTTTCTCTAGTTGCCCAACCGAGATCCTGAAGATAATGGCCTTTGTATGAATATTGTTTTAAATATTTAGCTTTTTGGAGCAAAATTTGCCATTTTAGACTTGATTTTGCCAATTTTTTTATTAAAAAGCTACCATAAAAACCAAAATAATGACTCTTAATTAAATCAAAAAGTTGTCCGTTTTCATCTTTTAATTTATGGAAAAAATCTAGCTTATCTTTTAAAATTTGACTATGATTTTCTAGGGAAATATCTAAATCTGGAATTTCAAAATTTTGATTTTTTTGAATGTTGTAAAATAATTTAATCGCCTGATCAAGGAAATTTATTTTTGTCTGTGACAAACTAAAGGCAAGATATTTTTGTTTTTGAGCACTAATTTTGTTAATTTGTGAATTAATTTCGTGCTTAAATTGATTTAGCTTGTTAATATTTTGTGACTCAAAAGTGATAATTTCCTGCTTTTTTTCGTTAATTAATTCTTTTTGGGCCGCATTTTGCTGATTTGCTTGTTGTTTTAGGAAATCAATTGCATTTTTATAACTATATTCCAAAGAAATTATTTTTTGTTTTGCTTTGAGTTCTAAATTTGACTTTCTTTTTTTATATAAGTCAGTTTGTAATTGTTTGGTTTCAGTGTAATTTTTTTTAGCCAAAGCTGATTTTTTTAACAGTTCGTCTTGTTTTTGTTTGATTTGCTGATAAAAATTGACAAAAAAATCACTTTTTAGTTTTGATTGGGATAAGAATTTTTTGCCGTCTTCATCAAGAAATTGGCTAATTTTGTTTAGATCAAAGTCAAAATCTTGGTATTTTCTAACATAATTTAGGCAGACTTGAAAAATGAAGTGTTTTTTTATTAAGTCAACTTCAGATTCTAAGGTTGATTTTTTTGTTTTTTCAAATAATTCAACCTTAACTTGAGGACTATCTTCTGTTTGATTGAGTGATTTTGAAAAATCTTTAAATCAATTGCGAAGATTTTTGAGTTCTTTTTCAATTTTTTTAATTTCAAAACTGAGCAATTTTTCAACTGAAACTGCAAAATTAAGTTTAATGTAAGCGTCTTTGAGAACTTTAAGCTCATTTTTAAAAGCAATTTTTTGACTATGTAATTCGCGCTTTAGATTATCGCGAATTGTTTGTCGGGCCCGCAAAAATAGCTCTTTTTCAATGTTTTCCTGAATTTTGATCTTATCTAAAAATCTTGAGTGAGTAATTTTTGCACTATGATAATAAGATTTTAGCGTTTTAGCCTCAATATCAATAATCGTGTCAAATTTCTTGCCATAATAATTATAGAGTTGTAATTTATGCATTAAAACCGCCATTAGCTAATTTGTATTTTGTAATAATTCGTTTAAGTCGGTAAATGTAAGTTGAATAAATGAGCAAAACAACAATCAATCCAGAAAAAATAGAGATAAAAATTCCGCTTATTAGTTCTGCATTATTTAATTTTTCTGCTCCTTGGAAATAAGGATAGCCAGCCATTGAACAAAAGACAAAAATCCAAAAAAAGTAGAAGAAATAGCCAATTTTTACTTTTGAATAAGCTAAAAAAAGGTAAATTCCAAAGAAAATCACAAATAAATTTGTCCCAATATAAGCACTTAATTTTCCGGCTGCTAAATTTGAGGCTAAAATTTCACGTTGATTTTCCTGATTTGTTTTGTTTATTTGGTCTAAATGTGTCCCAAAAACAAAAGGGATTAAAATTCAACTAATAAGCGCAACAGACAAAAAAGCACTTAAACAAATTAGCAAATAAAAATGTGACTTTGGTATGTTGATCTTAAATTTAAAAAAAGGCCCCATTTTTAACTAAAATTTACAATAACCCTGCTAGTTCCTTGGTTTGCAAGAAGAATTTTTTTGTAGTATTCAATTGCAACTTTGTCAAAAAATATTTTGGCAAAATCTTCTTCGCTTTTAATTTTGCCCAAAACACTTTTGTGGAAAACTTCTGAACCAAAAGTTTGATCATTTCAAGCGCTTCAAACTGTTGAACTAAATTGCGGATTTGATCGATCAAAACGGGAATTATCGGTATTAAGAATTCCAACACCTTGATTTTCAATTGTCTTATCTGAGTCAATTACGTTAAGAATTTTGTCAAAACTTTTTGATTTTAAGTATTCGTTAATAATTTTTTCAGCATCACCTAGTGTGTATTTGTCAACAGTTTGCCCTGATTTTGTGGTAGTTTTTTGTGCTTTTGTTTGCTTAATTGTTTCAGGACTAACAAATGAGCGAATTAGGGCAGCACTAACATAATTATTTAAATAAGCACGCGCAATTTTTTCAATTGTTGCATCATTAGTTGGATTTTTGGCAATTAATTTTGCTTTTTCTTGAATTTCTTTAATTTCAGCAGCAATACTTGCCTCAAGTTTGGAAAGATCATGATTATTTTCAAGAATTAATTTACTGTATTTTTCAATTTTTTGGTCTTTTTCAGAT
This sequence comes from Mesomycoplasma ovipneumoniae, assembly GCF_024758565.1. Lineage (NCBI taxonomy): Bacteria > Bacillati > Mycoplasmatota > Mycoplasmoidales > Metamycoplasmataceae > Mesomycoplasma > Mesomycoplasma ovipneumoniae. Next base: position 1,074,479 of record NZ_CP079199.1, on the reverse strand, counting down.
TGCTCATCACCATTTGCACCAAAAAGGAAAGCCTCAACTTTACGCACATGAGCGGTAGTATCACTTTGGGAAATATCAAGATCGTATTTTCCTGCTTTTGCATCTTTAATTCCAACTTTGAAAAAACTCTGGTCAATTTGTCAACTCTCACCATTTCCGGTGAATTTAGATAAATCTGTTTGCCCAAAAATTGTTGCTAAAGTATTACGGATTGCGGCAAATTTTTGGTATTTTTCAATTAATTGGTTAATTTTATTAGCACTTTCAACTAGACTTGAGTCCAGATTTTCTGTCTCAATTCTTGCGCCAAAAGTGAGATAATTTTCTTCTGAGCTAGCATCTTGGTTTGTTGTTTTGTCTCAATTTGATTCAACTGTTTGATTAATATATTTTGGATTTGCTGTTTTTTGAATTTGTGCATTTATTGCATTTTCAATTTCAGTATCATCTGTATATTGTAAGTCTTTTTTGAGTGTTTCAAATTTTACATTAAGTGGTTGATTAATTCTTTCGACTTCCTGTTTAATTTGATTTGTTAGCGATTTTACAAACGGAATTTTTGAATCATCTTGGAAATAAGCGGTGTTTGTTTTAGCAGAAAACATTATTTTAAAAAGATCGTTTAGGGCTTGTTTTCGTTCAGGAGAAGATGAATTATTTCGTGAATTAATCAAAAAAGATCATGAACCTAATGCTTGTTTAAAATCAGTTTCATCAGTTGCTTTTGTGATGTTAAAAAAAGACTTGGCATTTGCAGATTTTTCTGAGTTTTGTACATCTCAAGTTCCAATAATTGCAAATTTTAGTTTCTTTTCTTTCATCAAACGGAAAATTGTATTTTGGGTAACATTCATATCAGATTTAATAATTTGTGCTAAATCTGCCTGTGAAATTCCCTTTTTAGACCAAATTGAATTTTTGTAATCAGCTTCACTTCCATAAGCAGCCTTAAAAACTGGGTAGTAAATTTTTGCCACTGATTTAAAAGCTTCACGGAAATACTGTTGGTATTCATTGTTTTCCGGTTTTAAATTTGCATCAACAGCCGGATCAATATCACTATGAAGAAGACCAGAAGTAAATTGATTATTTTTAGTATATAATAATTTTGACATTAAATTTAATGGTTTTCCGTCTTCGTCTTTTAAGTTTTCGCGTTGAGCAATTTTTTCAAGTGCACCGGCAAGAACACCATTTCCGTACCAAAAGTCTTGGATTCTAAATAAACCTTCACCTTTTTCAACAAGTTCGGCAAGGCTGTCTGTATCTGCATTTTGTAAAATTGCCCGAGTTTGGTCTTCGTTTTCAGTTGAAGCTAGAACAATTCCTTCTTTGTTATGTTGGATTCCAACAAATTCTGAATGGACTCTGTTATTTTTTAGGCCAAAAACAGTCCCAAAATTTCTCATATTTTCTTTTTCTGTTGCTGTAGCACCAATTTGAGCTGTAATTTCATCAAATAAATTAGGCAAAAAATCATTCAGATAAGAAACTGCACCACCTTGAACTAAGTCGGTAATTCTGTCTTGAGGTGCATAAAAAATATCAGGCGTATTGTTTGTATCTGTGTGTCCAACTGTTGAAAAATCTAGTGCTGCAAAGACATTTTTGGAAATAGTTCTAATTTTAAAGCCGTTTTTTGTTGCTGAATCAGTTTTGTTAAATTCTTCAATATTTTGTTTTCAATAATTTGTCTGGGCCGGGTCAACTGCCACAATAATTTCCTTATTATGGGCAAATTCGTTTACAGGACCACCACAAGCTATTAAGGCAAGCGGGCTAAAAGAAACCATTCCAAAAATTGATTTTGATATTTTCTTCATGATAATTCCTTTCAAAAAAAACACTTTTACATTTATTTAAAAACAATTTTGTGTTTATAAAAGCCAAAAACTGAAATAATTAAGTTAAAAAAGCTAAAAAATGGAAAAATATTAGTAAAAATTGACAAAAATGTTACCCATTTATAATTTTCAGTTTTTGAAAGAATGTAAACCAAGTGAATACATAAGAAAATATTGACAACTCAAGCTGTTATGCTAATAGATATTATGAATTTTCAAAAATAGGTGTTAAATTCGTTAGATAAAATTAGACTTCAATTTTCGGAAATTTTCCATTCATATTTTCCAAAAGCTAATAAAACTAATACTCAAAAAGTAGAAATTACAAAATTTCCCATAAATAAATAAAAGTATTCGATGATTTTAGGACGGTACTTTCGTTCAAGAGGCAGTTTTCCTAAAAAAATGTACCGAAACCTTGTTTTTAACGTTGGTTTTGAATTTGTCATATGTCTATACGTACTCTTTTCTAATTTTATCAAAAAAAATAATTTTTTATTGAAAAATTCAAAAAATGTAAAAAAAGTCTTATAAAATTATTTTTTTATGAAAAATCAATATTTTTCTTTATTTTTTGCAAAATTAATGTATAATTATTCCAACCGTTAAAACAAAGTTTTTTCCGAGTTTCTTAGTTTGAAGCAAAAATTCACTTTTTATTGAATACAAATATGCAAAAATAACGGTAAATCCGTGTTTTTTTGACCTAAAATCTTAATTTTTATTATTTTAAAATTAACCTTTTGCAAAAAAAAAAAAAAAAAATGTTTGGTCTAAAATAAAATTATGTTATAATAAGCCTCACTAAGAATAAATTAATAAATTTTGATATTGAATTAAGGGGGAATTAGTTATGTTTTTTGTCTAAAAAATCACAAAATGCGAATTATCCATTATATTTTTTAAATATGATGGGATGCCTTAAATTTGACCGTTTAGAAATCTACAAATTTATGGCTTTTAATTATTTTTCTTTCAGTTCTTTCAAAACTTCATATATTTTTTTAGGCTCAATGTAAGTAAAAACGAGCTTTCTATTTACATTGAGTTTAAATAGCAGTTGTATTTTTTTGTGATTTTTGTTATTTTGTCCATAAATTGATTTTTGCCAGTGTTTTAAACTACTTTTTTAGTTTGGTTTATTTAAATATCTAAAGAATGGTATTTTCTAGGTTAGCTTAGAAGGTGACTAAAAAAAATATCTCAAGCAATCATTGTTTAGAGACAGCCTGAAAAAATAATTAAAAAAAAATAAAAAGAATTTTTTTATGCTAAAATAGTAGAATGCAATTTTTTTATTATTTAAATATAAAAATTTAAATTTTGCATTTATTTTTCGGCAAGTTATACTAATTATTTAAATTTTGCCAATAATTTGCCAAATTTTTTTATTTTTTAGGTATAAACATGCTTTTTGACTATGAAAAAACTCTAATTCGCAAAAATTCGCGCGGAAAAATATACCTAGGACCGCTTGGCTTGTTTTTGAAGGATGAAAAGTTTCATTTTTATTTTTGATCTCCTGATTCAGTTTCAGTTGAATTTTTAATTTATAAACATTTTGAAGATTCAACCCCTTTTAAAATAATAAAAATGAAAAAAACAAAAGGTGCCTGATTTTGCAAAATTAGCAAAAATTTTGAATCATATTCATATAATTTGAAGGTTGAACACCCTAATTCAGAAACAACTTTCGCCCTTGATCCATATGCATTCAGTCTTGCTCCTTTTGATTGAACTAAAAACGAAACTCCTAAGGCCTTTTTAATTGATATTTTTTCAGAAAAAGCCGGCCAAATGCCTTTAGATATTAACTTATTTGAAGCTGATCCCAAAATTGATGCCCAGATTTACGAGCTCCATATTCGTGATTTTAGTTCGCTTTCAAAAAAAGTCCAATATCCTGGAACTTTTATTGGAGCGATTGATAATGGTATTTTTCCTTACTTAAATAAGCTGAATTTAAACTTTTTACAATTACTTCCACTCCATTCTTGCTATACTTTTGCCCAAAAAAGCGTTCCTATTCTCCACCAAGGCGACGGAAAAGGCCATTATAGTGTTTATAACTGGGGTTATGACCCAATTGGTTTTTTTTCGCTTAACTCTAGTTATTCAACAAACCCACAAGATCCTTATGCAAAAATTGTTGAATTCCGTAATTTTGTTGATCAAGCTCACAAAAACAATATCGGAATAATTCTTGATGTTGTTTATAATCACACTTTTGAAAATTCAGTTTTTGACAATGTTGCCCCAGGTCATTTTTATCGCGAAAATGCTGAAATTTTTCCAGTTGGCTTTGCGCCCTTAGACTCCCAAAAACCGATGGCTTTTAGGCTAATTTTAGACTCACTCATTTTTTTTGTTAAATATTATAAAGTTGATGGATTTCGCTTTGACTTAGCTTCATTTTTAGATAAAAAATCACTCAAAATTATCGATACAGAGCTAAGAAAAATTAATCCTAACATTTTATTATACGGAGAAGCTTGGGATTTTAGTGATTTACCCTTTTCTAAAAGGCTAACAAAAGGAAAAGAAGGTAATAATTTTAATTTTGGATATTTCAATGACACAATTCGCAACGCAGTTCGTGGCAGTGATTCACCAACAGACAAAGGTCTTATTTTATCAAAAAATGCTGTAAAATTCGGTGCTTATGTCTCTTCAATTCCAGGAAATATTGCTGATTATGATTTTAAAGATTTTTACCATTCTAAAAAACGCTATGATCTTTTTGCCAATGAAATTAGTCTAAATTTGTCATATTTAACTTGTCATGATGGCCCGACTTTAGCAGATAAAATTTTGTCATCATCTTCAAAAATTGGAAAAAAACAATTTATTGAAACTTACCGCCAAGCCTTGATGTTAGTTTCTTTTGTCCAAGGAAAAGTGCTTTTTAGTTCCGGAAGTGAGTTTTGTTTTTCAAAAGTTTGTGATTTTTCTGGAGCAACTTATCAAGCTTGCCATCCAAATTTAAATCAAAAAAATCCACCTTTTGAGTTTTTAAATGCTGATTTTTTTGATTTTAATTCTTATAAGACAACAGATTTTACTAACGGTTTAAAATTTGATATTTTAAAAAATAAGCAAATTGAAGAACAAATTTTTAATTTTTTTGCCAAAATTAACGAATTTCGGCAAAAAACCGGATTTTTTAGACTAAAAACAAACCAACAAATTAAAGATTGTCTAAATTTCGAAACTGTTGACAAAAATAAAGGATTAATTATTTATCAAATTGACTTAAATGATCAGGCCGTTAAAATTATTCACAATTTTTCAAATAATCAGTATGAGTATAATTTTGATGACTTTGAAATACTTTTTAATTCAAAATTGAATAATATTACTAATTTAATTCAACCTCATCAGTCTATTTTGCTAACAAAAAGGATTAATTTTTACTAAAATGAAAACAAATTTAAAAGATAAAGTAGTATACCAAATTTTTGTCAGATCATTTTATGATGCAAATAATGACGGAAATGGCGATATTCTTGGAATTTATAATAAACTTGAATATCTTAGTGATTTAGGGATCGATGCAATTTGATTAACCCCATTTTATGAGACTAATTTTGTTGATGCGGGTTATGATGTTCTTGATTATAAGTCAATTTGGTCTAAATTTGGTAGTCTTAATGACTTTGCTAAACTGACAAAAAAAGCCCGCCAATTAAATATAGATATAATAATTGATGTGGTTTTAAACCATGTCTCAAGTCAGCATTCCTGATTTAAAAAGGCAATTGAATCGCCTGAAAACAAAGAGCATAATTATTTCATTTGAAGAGAAAAATTAAGCCCTGAAGAACAAAAAGCAACTTCAATTTTTGGCGGCTCTGCCTGAGAATGACAGCCAAATGTTCAAAAATATTATTTTCACCTTTTTAGCACTGACCAAGTTGACTTAAATTGAGCCCACCCAGATACACAAGCTGCTTTTGTTGACATTATTAATTTTTGGTATGATCTTGGAGTTCGTGGTTTTCGTCTTGATGCCATCAAACATGTTGCCAAAAATTTTGAAAATGTTGAACAAAATCCGTATTTTTCCTGATGCAAAGGCGCTCAAGAGTATCTTGAAAAATTTAACGAACTTGCCTTTAAAAATAAGCCCGATGCCTACACTTTTGGCGAGGCTAGCGGGATAACTGTTGAAGAATTAATAAAATATGGGGCCGGAAAATCGCCTTTGGCCAATAATTTTTTTAACTTTTCATGATGATGAATCGGCTGGTCAAATAAAACTGGTAGAAACGGATTTAATGCAAATTGAGACTATCAAGATTTTATTAATGCCCAAATCCCTTTTCAACACAATGAAGAAATTAGTCCGAGTTTAATGAGTAATTTTCTTTCAAATCATGATACCTCCAGGGCAATTTCTCGTTGAGGAGACTATCCATTTTTTTGAAAAGAATCTGCAAAATCGCTAGCTCTTTTACTTTTTTCAATGCGTGGAATTCCGATAATTTACTATGGTGAAGAAATTGGAATGACCAATTCCTATTTTGAAAACAGACAAGATTTTGTTGACATTGATATGAAAAATGCTTTTGCTTCACTTGTTGACAGAGAAAAAATTTATTCTGAATCAGAAATGTTAATTTATGCAAATATTAACAGTCGCGATTCAGGAAGAGGTCCTTTGCGCTGAAATTTAGAAAAAAACAACGGATTTTCAAGCCAAAAAGCCTGAATTAACACAAGCCTTGATGACCCGCGAATGAATGTTGAGAGTCAAACTTTAGACAAAAATTCAATCTTAAATTTTTATAAAAAATTAATTTTTCTTTATAAAAATGACTTAAAAGATTTGCTTGTTGAGGCAAAAGCAAAATTAGAAATAACTAAAGACGGAATTTGCAAAATTAGCCGTGAATTTAAAGGTGAAAAATTAATTTTTTACTTAAATTTAACAAAAAAAGAATTACCTTTTGCCGAAAAAATTCAGCAAAAACCCTTGCTTTCTTCATATCAAGATCTCAAAAAACCTGAGGATTTTTTACGCCCGTTTGAGTCAATTTTAATTAAGGAATAAAATGAAAACTAACCAATTTTTAACGTATGATAATTTAAAAAAACTAGTTATTCAAAATGGCTTTGACCGAAGATTTACAGGAAAAACAGAATCAATTTTTGCCTTAACAAATGGATATTTAGGTCTCAGAAGCAGTGACGAAGAACCTGATTATTATAATAAGCCTGGATTTTTTGTAAGTGGTGTTTTTAACAAAGATGTTGAACATGAAGTTCCCGAAATTTGTAATTTAGCCGACTTAATTACAACCCCAATGTTTATAAATGAACAGCCCTTAATTCTTGACTCTCAAGACCAATATCAAAAAGTTTTTGACATAAAAAACGGATCACTATCGCGCTCAGTTAGACTTACTCGCCAAAAAAATACTATAAAAATCGACACTTTTCGTTTTGTCTCACATCAGAACCTCAATTTTTATGCCCAAAAAATTGATGTTGAAATTCTTGAAGTTAGCCCTGAAAATGAATATGTCCAAATTGAATTTCGCCCGCAAATTAATGCCCAAAATACAAACACAGGAACTCAACATTTTGCCGAAGGTGAAAAATTTCGCCCTTTTGAAAACGCTTTGCAGTTAAAACAACGTTCAACTAGCTCAAATTTGTTAGTTATTCACAATTTAGTTTGCCACTTTGAAGTCAATGGCCAAAGAATAAAACCTGGAGATGACAATTTCCAAGTTGATGCCTCAAGACGACTAATCTTGTTTCGAATCAAAGGAAAATTCAAAAAAGGAACAAAAATAAGTCTGATAAAATTAATGTCAGTTCATACTTCCATTGATGACTCCGAAAATTTAATTGACGATTTTGAGCTTGAAAAACAAGCAAATTTAACGCTAAAAACTTTACTAAACGCCGATTTTCATGAGTCTTTTTTAGAATCAAGCCAGGCTCTGGACAAAAATTTATGACAAAAATTCCTTGTCAAAATTGATTCAAATTCCCAATTTGACCAGCTTGGACTTGATTTTGGACTTTATCATCTAAATGGACTTTTTCGCAAAAATTCGACCGAAATTAACGCAGGTGCCAAAGGTTTAACTGGCGAAGGATATCAAGGTCATACTTATTGAGATTCAGAATTTTTTATTAATCCTAATTATCTTTTTGTTGAACCTAATGTTGTCAGAAATTTATTAATTTACCGTTATAAAGGCTTAGATGCTGCCCGAAAAAAAGCCGCTTCTGTTAAACTTAGACCGCAAGAATCTAACCTTGAAGGAGCCCAATTTCCCTGAGAGATGGCACTGCCTAAAGATGGTGAGGTTTGTCCAATTTGAGGTCAGGTTGATATAATTTCTGGAAAACAAGTCCCAATTGCCTCCGCCCGTCAAGAAATTCATGTCTCAGCTGACATTGCATATGCAATTCAACAATATTTTGTTGTTACTTTGGATCAAGATTTCATGGAAAAATACGGCTATGAGATAATTTTTGATACTGCTTGATTTTACACAAATCGGGCTGAAAAAAACATTAACGGAAAATTTCAAATTAATGATGTAATGGGTCCAAATGAATACAAAGGAAATATTAACAATTCGGCCTATATTAATGCAATGGCAAAATATAACCTTGATTTAGCGCTTTTTTATTTTGAAAAAATAAAAAATACTCCAGTATTTGCTGAGGTTCTTAGAAAAATTCCTTATAAAATTGATTTTGAAAAAATCAAAAATGTTGGCCAAAATTTAGTCCAACAAAAACCAAATTCAGAGCTAATTATCGCCGAAAATGACAGCTTTTTAGAGCTAGAACGAAACGATATTAGCGAATTTAAAATGCTTGGTGATGCAGGAAAAAAACTTTTTTCACTTGTAAAAGGCCAAAAAATTCTCGCATCCCAACTAGTTAAACAAGCTGATGTTGTCTTACTTTTATATCTTTTTCCTGAGCTTTACTCTGAAGAAATTAGATCAAAAAACTTTGATTTTTACGAGGAAATTACAACACATGACTCCTCACTTTCAGCGGCAACTTATGCAATTGAAGCTATACGACTTAACAAAATCGACAAAGCTTATCAACTTTTTCAATACGGAATTAACATTGACTTAGGTCAAAACATGAAAAGTTCTGATGCTGGAATTCATGCTGGATCGCTTGCTGCAATTTGACAAATGGTTGTTTTTGGTTTTGGTGGTCTAACTTATTTTGACCATAAAATTCATTTAAAACCTAATTTGCCAAAAGAGTGAAATTCATTAATTTATAACTTTAGTTTTCAAGGCGCAAATTTACAAGTAAGAATTGATCACTCAACTTTTAGGGTTGAAAATTTTAATAAAAAACCTGTAAAAATTTGAATAAATAATCAAGAAGAACTTATAGAAAGCGTGCATTTTTTTGCAATAAACCATGAAAATTAAAGGACTAATATTTGATCTGGATGGAATAATAACAGACACTGCCCAATTACATTTTCTAGCCTGAAAAAAATCACTTTTAGCAGAAAATATTGACTTTACCGAGACTGAAAATGCCCAATTAAAAGGACTTTCAAGAAAAGAAACACTAAAAGCAATTTTAGAACTAAAAAAACTGACCTGAGATGAACAAAAAATTGATGATGTCTGTTTTAAAAAAAATGAAATTTACTTAAAATTACTTGAAAATCTAAATAAAGACCATCTTTTGCCAGGAATATTAGATTTACTAACAAGTGCAAAAAGTAAAAAAATGAAAATTGCACTAGCCTCAAGTAGCCTTAATGCCCCTTTAATTTTAGAAAAACTTGGGATTATTGCTTTTTTTGACTATATTGCTGATCCTAAAAAAATCAAAAAACCTAAGCCAGCGCCTGATATTTTTCTATTGGCTTCAGAAGGATTGTCTCTGAATCCCGAAAATTGCATTGGCTTTGAGGATTCTCTCTCAGGGTTTTTATCAATAAAAAGTGCTAAAATGAGATCAGTTGTTGTTTCTTTGGATCAATTTAGTGAATTTAATCAAGCTGATTTTTGATTTTCATCAACAGATGAGCTTAAAATTGACCATATTTTAACAGTTTTAAACAGCTAATCCAAATAAAATCTTTTTAAATAACAAATTGCTAAAAAAATTCAGACGCTAATAATTGAGCGCCACTCTGTCTTTCTAAGAACATTTTCCATTTTTTTTGATAAATTCCACTATCATTTTTCATAAAGACCCTTAATTTTATATTTCTTTTTTTGGTTAGCACGATTTATTTTCCATAAATTTATCAAACTTTTTCGCCAATTTCTTATTAAATTATTTAATATACATGCAAAATTGACTTTTTGTGTCAATTTTGCATTTTTCTTTTTTATAAATTTTTCTAAATTCTTCCTGAAAATGCAAAATTGCAATTTTTAACCTTTAGATTTGCCAATTTTAATGTTCTTAAATTTGTCTTGAACTGTAACTTATATTGTTTCATTTTGTCACACCTTCTTGGAGGGGTCTAAAATTACCGTGCTAATTTGTATTAATTTATTCTTTTTAAATGAAATTTTCAGAAAAATTATTAAATATATGTTATAATTTAATGTTAAGAATATAAAAATATGGAGAAAAAATGAAGAAAAAACTAAAACTTTTTAAGTTTATCAGTAATATTATTGCTTTTTCATCATTAACCCTAAGTGTTTTTGGGCCGCTTTGACATTTTCAAAATACAAGAAGCTATTCAGATTTCAAACTTGAAACTCGTGATATAGATTTATCAAATTCAAAAAAACCGGTAAATTTTGATGATTTTGTCCAAATTGTTTCAACCAAAAACCAACAAAATTCGCTTGTCATCAACGCAAATATTAAAAAAGCCAAAACACATCTAAACAAAACAAGTACTAATTCAGACTCTCCTAATCTAGATGATATCGAAATTCAAATTAATCAAGAAGGCGAGGTAATTTTAAATAGTGCTTCACTTGAATTCGTTAACAAAAAAGCTGAACTCTATTTTGAAGAAGGTGTACCAAAACTAAAATTAGAAGGTTATGTTTTTGACTTTAGAGAACTTCAAAAACAAACTCGGGTTGAAAAAACCTTCTTTTTCCTTTTGCCTTTTATTCCATTTATTTCAAATGCTGTCGCAGCTGCCATTGCCGCAGTAGCAGTTTCAACAGCCGCTGCAGTAGCTGTCGAAACTTTTCCAAAGGTTGTTGATGATGTAGGTAGATGATTTGGGACCCGTGAAAGTTACTATTCCTCAGATAATTATACCCCTGTTTCTGTACCAGTTGATAATAACCCTATTACTTGAAGAACTGAAAGCTCAATTGTGGTTGACTTAGATAAATTGCCAAAAGCAAAAGGTGAGCCTAGTATTAAAGAAATAGCAAATACAGCGACTTTAGAACTTTCTATTGTAAAAGCAAAAGATAAGGAAAAATTAAGACAGTACACTGGAATCCATCCTGCATGATTTTTTAATTTTCACAATGAAAAGTTAGAACCTCATTTTGTTATTAGTAAACAAGCAATTCCAGAACCTGCAGCCTGACTTTTAGCGGTTGGAAGTTTGCTAGCCCAATCAGAATTAACCAAAATTATTATTAATAACTTGCTACCTAGTTCAGTAAAAAATAATAAAAATGTTTATGACCGTAAAAATATGGATAAGAAACTAAATTCACCTATTGATTTTTATTCATATAATCAATCAGTTATGAAAAATTTGGCTGAAAAAACAAAATATACAGCAAATTTGATAGTGAGAAATAGATGGTCATGAGATCCAACTAATAATTTAAATAAAGATATCGGTTTTACTAAAGATCACTTTGTTGTTGGAGAAGGTCTAGCTAGTGATGCTATTGATTGAACTAACCCTAAAAATGCGTTTGATATTGTTGATCCAAGTAAAAATGAAAATGAAAATGAAAATGTAAACGAAAATAAAAATATACCATCATACATAAAAATATATTTTCCCAGTTATCATGTAAGGAGAGCAAGAATGATAAAGGGAAAATTCGAAAAGAAGGAATTTATACGAAGAGAAAAAATGTTAAATGTTGAAAAGGTGCATTTTTTATATGGAGAAGCAATTAGATTTAGTAACCAAGGCAAAAAAACAATTAATTAAACTAAAATATATAGAAATTAATATTAAAAGTCGTTGTTCGATTAGAAACATGATTGAGGACGATGTTAATTTAACGCTTGATTGTAAATATGATGATGATTTTGCATTTCCAATTTTTTTAATCAATTACCTTTACAATGGCTTCAATCCTAATCAAATTGAAAGAATTATTAGTTTAAATTATAAACAAGAAGATTATGTTTATAATTTAAAATTAGAAGATATCCCAAAAAGTGCATTTTTTTCCAAAAAACTCAATAAATTTGCTTTTTATAATGATATTAGGTGTTTAATTGGCGGTTGATCAAACAATGAATATTGTGTTAAAAATGGAAAAGAAAATCTTGATCTTATCTCTGAACTTTATCCTTCGTATGGTTTACACGACGGTAAAGGTTTTGAAGAGGTTGTTGTTGTCTTTGAAAACTTTGATGATATTGAAAAATGCGAATTTTCAATTTCTTATCCGGTTGTATTTTCAAAAATATTTAAATCAAAAACCGAATTAAGAGAAATTGAAGATTTAATTATTAAGGAAATTCAGGAAAGTGTTCCTTATGCAAACCCAAAAAATTTAACAAATTACCACGAAAAAATTTTTGATTTTTTATCAAATAGATATGAATATAATTCAGAGTTTGCAGACATAAATAAAGCATATTTAGGACAAAATGTAGAAAATATCTACAATTTGTTATTAAAAGAGAATTATAATCTTGAGGAAAAAACCCGAATCCAACCAATTCAAAATGTATTTACTTTTGAAACTTATGAAAATTTGCTTAAAAAATTTGAAAAATACGGGATTAAAAAGCTTAATTTAAACATTGAAAATCGCGATAAATTTATTCTTAGTTGATTTGATAAATTTGGTCCAGAATATCGAAAATATTGCATCGAACTTTTTGGTAAAGTTGGCCAAACTTATTATGATCATGCGAATAATTGGACAAATAAAATCGAATTAATCTATTTGTTGCAAATTTTATTTGGTCCTAAATATTGAGTTGAAGATTGAGATTTTTATTATCCTACTGAACCTGATTATCTTATTCTGCCAAGCTGAGCAAAATTAAAACTTGAAAATTTCGAAATTTTTTACTTTGGTGGGCAAGAATATGGACTTTTTGATGAAATAATTTCACAATTTGACTCAAAAAAGCCAGTTTTTTGATTTAAACCATATTACTACTCCGCCTATGGAGCTGGCGATGCGTGAATTTTGCCAATTGCATTAAAAAATTTCATTTTACTGTATATTGACGGGCAAAAAATTTACTACTGATTTGGCCATTCGAATTTATATGAAAATATTTATCAAGGTAAATATGAAATTTTAAAATATTATTTCAAACAAAAATTAGTCAAACTTGAACAAGATATTTTTTTGCGTGATGGCAAGGATCCGGCGTTCTTTGTTTCTAGATCACCAAGGCAAAATAATTTAACTAAAAATGTGATTGGATCATCTATGGAAGAATTAATTTTATATCGGGATGCCTTGAATAAATTTATAAAAGAAACAGACCATGAATTTGAGTATTTTACAGACTTTCTAGAAAATACTAATTTATATAGCCAGCAAGAAAAAGAATTAATTTTACAACAACACCTTCTCTTTTCTTGAGATTCTGATGATTGAACTGAATATTATGATGAAATTGCAAGAGTAGATTTTCGTGGTTATAAAAGCAAAAAATTTATTGAGATAGAAGGGGAATAGTAGATCTTTTTGTTAATTAATAAATTTAATGACAAAAGATTTAACTTTATTTTTAAAATTTTTAACTTGTTTTTTTACATTCTTATTTATTTTAAAATAGCAATTTTGATAGAAAAATTTTGTTTATTAGCAAAAATGTCCCTGATTTTGAGCGGTTGGAAGTTTGCTAGTCCAATCAAAATTTACTCAAATTATTATTGATATTTTCCTGCCTAGTTCAGTAAAAGATAAAATAAATGTAAAAGAAAAAGACCGTAAAAATATGGACAACAAACTAAAGTCCCCTATTGATTTTTATTCTTTTAATGAGCCAGTTATGTGAACTTTGGCTCAAAAAACAAGAGATACAGCAAATTTGATTGTAGGAAAATGATGGCTAGCATCATGAAATAATAATTTAAATAAGGATCCTGGTTTTACTAAAGGTCCTTTTGTTACCGGAAGCGGACTTGCTCATGATTCTATTGATTGAATCGACCCTAAAAATGAGTTTGATATTGATAAAAGTAAAGATAAAAATATACCATCATACATAAAAATATATTTCCCCAGTTATCATGTAAGGAGATTAAGAATGATAGGGGATGAGGAAAAGGGTATAGAGTCGGAATTTATACCAAGAGAAAAAATGTTAAATATTGAAAAGGTGCATTTTTTATATGGAAAACCTGATAAATTCATTATCGAAGGCTAAAAAACAGTTAATTAAACTAAAATATATAGAAATAAATATTAAAAGTCGTTGTTCAATTAGTAATATGGCTGAGGATGATATTGATTTAACGTCTGATTGTTATTATAATAATTATCCATTTCCAAATTTTTTATACAATTACCTTTATTATGACGTCTTCAATCCTAATCCAATTGAAAGAATTATTAGTTTAAATTATAAACAAGAAGATTATGTTTATAATTTAACACTAGAAGATATCCCAAAAAGTGCGTTTTTTTCCAAAAAAATCAAGGATTTCCATTTTTATAATGATATTAGGTGTCTAATTGGCGACTGAGATGACGATGAATATTGTGAAAAAAACGGAAAAGAAAATGTTGATTCTATCTCTAAACTCTCTCCTTCGTATGGTTTATACGATGGTAAAGGTTTTAAAAAAGTTGTTGTTGTCTTTGAAAACTTCGATAATATTGAAAAATGCGAATTTTCAATTTCTTATCCGGCTGTGTTTTCAAAAATATTTAAATCAAAGACCGAATTAAGTGAAATTGAAACTTTAATTATTAAGGAAATTCAGGAAAGCGTTCCTTATGCAAAGGCAAAAAATTTAGCAAATTACCACGAAAAAATCTTCGATTTTTTATCAAATAGATATGAATATAATTCAGAGTTTGTTGATATAAATAAAGCATATTTAGGACAAAATGTAGAAAATATCTACAATTTGTTATTAAAAGAGAATTATAATCTTGACAAAAAAACCCAAATTGAACCAATTCAAAATGTATTTACTTTTGAAACTTATGAAAATTTGCTTAAAAAATTTGAAAAATACGGGATTAAAAAGCTTAATTTAAACATTGAAAATCGCGATAAATTTATTCTTAGTTGATTTGATAAATTCGGTCCGGAATATCGAAAATATTGCATCGAACTTTTTGGTAAAGACGGCCAAACTTATTATGATATTGCAAATAATTGGACAAATAAAATCGAATTAATCTATTTGTTGCAAATTTTATTTGGTCCTAAATATGAAGTTGAACGTCAATATTTTTACCTCGATGAACCTGATTATTTAATTCTACCAAGTTGGGCAAAATTAAAATTAGAAAATTTTGAAATTTTTTACTTTGGTGGACAAGAATATGGACTTTTTGATGAAATAATTTCCCAATTCGACTCAAAAAAACCAGTTTTTTGAGTCAAACCATATTACTATCCCGCCTATGGATCAGGCGAAGCATGGATTTTGCCAATTGCATTAAAAAATTTTATTTTACTGTATGTCGATGGTAAAAAAATTTATTACTGATTTGGTCATTCAAATTTATATGATGATATTTATCAAGGTAAATACGAAATTTTAAAATATTATTTTAAGCAAAAATTGGTCAAACTTGAACAAGATATTTTTCTGCGTGATGGCAATGATCCGGCCTTCTTTGTTTCTAGATTACCAAGGGTAAATAATTTATCTAAAAATGTGATTGGATCATCTACGGAAGAATTAATTTTATATCGGGATGCCTTGAATAAATTTCTAAAAGAAACAGACCATGAATTTGAGTATTTTAGAGACTTTCTAGAAAATACTAATTTATATAGCCAACAAGAAAAAGAATTAATTTTAGAAGAACACGCTCCCTTTTCTTGAGATAATGATGATAGAACTAAATATTATGATGAAATTGCAAGAGTAGATTTTCGCGGTTATAAAAGCAAAAAATTTATTGAGATAGAAGGGGAATAGTAGATCTTTTTGTTAATTAATAAATTTAAAGACAAAAGATTTAAGTTTATTTTTAAAATTCTTAACTTGTTTTTTTATTTTTTCTATTCAAAATTAAATATTTTGTTAGAAAAATTTTGTTTATTAGCAAAAGTTGCCTGAATTTTTCTATCAATTTTTTTAAGACTTAAATTTTAAATGAAATTTTCCCTAAAAAAATTTAATCTATGCTATAATTTTAACGAGTAAAGAATTTGAATATAGTATATAAAAAGGGAGAAAACATGAATAAAAAACTGAAACTTTTTAAGTTTATTGTTAATATTATTACTTTTTCATTATTAAGTCTAAGTGTTTTTAGTCCGCTTTGACATTTTCGAAATACAAAAACCTATTCAGATTTTAAACTCACAACCCGTGATTTAGATTTATTAAATTCAAAAAAATCGCTAAATTTTGATGAATTAGTCCAAATTTTTTCAACCAAAAACCAAGAAAATTCGCTTGTTATTAATTCAAATATTAAAAAAGCCCAAACATATCTAAACAAAGCAAGCGCTAATTCAGCCCCCTCCTAATCAGATGATATTGAAATTCAAATTAATCAATATGGTCAGTTAATTTTAAATAGTTATTTACTTAAATTTGTTAACAAAAAAGTTTAGCTCTATTTTGAAAAAGGTGTACCAAAACTAAAATTTAAAGCTGATGTTGTTGAATTTAGAGAATTTCAAAATCAAGCATGTGTTGAAAAACCTTCTTTTTTATAAATCAGTATACTAATAATAAAAATGTTAAATGTTGAAAAGGTGGATTTTTATATGAAAAACCAATTAGATTTGATGTCTAAATCAAGAAAACAATTAAAAGAACTAAAATATTTAGAAATTGATTTTAAAACTTATTGCTCAGTTAATGACATATTTTCCGATAATGATTTACCCTGCGATCCCTATGAAAAATATGAAGCAATTCCAGACTTTTTATGAGTCTATGTCATGGATTTTTGCTCGGTAGTACACAATCCAATTGAAACTATTATTGGCTTAGATTACAAACGTGATGATTATGTTTATAATTTAAGACTAGAAGATATTCCAAAAACAGTCTTTTTTTTGAAAAAACTGCATGACTTTGATTTTTATGATGAAATTAGGTGTTTATCCCGTAGATGAGGTGATGAAGATTATTGTCGAAAAAAAGAAAATCTAAGTGATGAGTATAAATGAAAACCCTATTTTTCGGACTCGCCCTATGACACTAAAGGCTTTAGATCGGTAATCGTTGCTTTTGAAAATTTTGGTGATACAGAAAAATGTGAATTTTCAATTTCCTTTCCTGCAGTTTTTCAAAAAATGTTCAAATCAAAAGATGAACTAAAAAAAATTGAAAATCTGATAATTAAGGAAATCAAAGAATGTGTCCCTTATGCAAAGCCAAAAAATTTATGAAATTATCGGGAAAAAATCTTTGATTTTTTATCAAAAAGATACGAATATAATTCAAAATTTGTAGATATAAACAAACCATATTTAGGACAAAACGTAGAAAATATCTACAATTTGTTGCTAAAAGAGAATTATAATTTTAGTGAAAAAACCCAAATTGAACCAATTCAAAATGTATTTACTTTTGAAACTTATGAAAATTTGCTTAAAAAATTTGAAAAATACGGGATTAAAAGACTTGATCTAAATTTTGAAAACCGGGATAAATTTATTCTTAGTTGATTTGATAAATTCGGTCTTGAATATCGAAAATTTTGCATCAACCTTTTTGATAAATTAGGCCAATTTTATTATGATAATTTGAATAAATGAACAAATAAAATTGAATTTATCTATTTGTTGCAAATTTTATTTGGTCCTAGATATCATATGGACACTGAGAATGTCAATCTTGCTGAACCTGATTATTTTATTTTGCCAAGTTGAGCCAAACTTAAACTAGAAAATTTCCAAATTTTTTACTTTGGTGGGCAAGAATATGGGCTTTTTGATGAAATAATTGCACAATTTGACTCAAAAAAACCAGTTTTTTGATTTAAACCCTATTATCGTTCTGCTTATAGCACCAACACTGGATGAATTTCACCAATTTCGCTAAAAAATTTCATTTTACTATATGTTGACGGGCAAAAAATTTATTACTGAGTTGGCCATTCAAATTTATATGATGATATTTATCAAGGTAAATACGAAATTCTAAAATATTATTTTAAGGAAAAATTAGTCAAACTTGAACAAGATATTTTTTTGCGAAATAACCAAGATCCGCAGTTTGTTTTTTCTTCTCCATCAAAATCAAATTATTTAAATAAAAATGTAATTGAATCTTCTATGGAAGAACTAATTTTATATCGTGATGCAATTAAAAAATTTCAAGAAGAAACAACTCGTGAATTTAAGTATTTTGATGATTTTATAGAGAATTCGGATTTATATACCCAACAAGAAAAGAAATTGATTTTAGAAGAGCATTTTGATTTTTCTTTAAATTATTGAAAAAAAAATAACTATTTTAAAGAGATTGAAAAAACAGATTTTCGCAGTGAGTACAGCGAGAAATCTCGCGATGATAAGAAAATGTATGCTGATCTTTTCGATGATGAAAAATTTCGATACTAAACATTTTAAATTCTTTTTTTTAAAATTTTAGATTTTTTATTTTTGTTTATTCAAAAATAAATATTTTGTTAGAAAAATTTTGTTTATTTGCAAAAGTTGCTTGAATTTTTTCTGCCAATTTATTTTTTCAGGTCTGAATAAATAATTTAACTGATATAAAAACTCCTGAGTTTGGCAGTTTGATGGCAAAAATTCACTTTTTAGCGAATACAAATGCACAAAAATGCCTGTAAATACGGGTTTTTAAGGCTAAAATCTTAATTTTTATTATTTTAAAATTAACCCTTTGTGAAAAAAAAAAAAAAAAATGCTTGGTCTAAAATAAAATTATGTTACAATAACACTCACTTAGGAATAAATTAATAAATTTTGATATTGAATTAAGTGGGGCTTGATTATGTTTTTGTCATAAAAAAATTAGAAAATGCGACTTTTCCGTCATATTTTTATATATGATGGGAATGCCTTAAATTTAACCGTTTAGAAATCTATAAATTTAAGGCTTTTTTATTGTTCTTTCAAAACTTCATATATTTTTTTAGGTTCAATGTAAATAAAAATGAGTTTTCTTTTTGCATTGAGTTTAAATAGTAGTTATATTTTCTATGATTTTTGTTGTTTTATCATAAATTGATTTTTGCCATTGTTTTATAATAGGTAATTAACTTTTGCCAAAAAGTTAACAAAAGCGAAAAACAAGACATTTTTTAAGATTAGCTCATCAAATCGTGAAACTCGGGAAAAAATTAGAAAATTTATGGTCAGCAATTTTTGCATCATGATTTTAATGCAAAAATTGGGCTTAATTTTTTAAATTAATATAGATTTAATTTTACTTTGGGGTATAATTATATGATTATGAGTAAACCTAAACAAAAATCACTATTTAATGTTTTGAGAAAAAATATTTTGTCAAAAACGGGAATAGCAGTTAGTCTTTTTGGAATTGGGGTTTTCACAGCTACCGCTGTTTTAACTACTCGGATTTCTTATTCGGGTAATCCGCGAGAAAATGTTCAAAATTTTGCCAAAAAAATTAACTTAGTCTCATTTAAATTAGGTGATTTATCTGCTAATGATGATTATTATAGTATAAAAAACATAATTTTTGATGAAAATGGGAACAAACAAAATGACCTTGATCTTAGTCGTCTTGTTGATGTTTTTCAAAAAATAAATGATCTAAACCAGAAAATTGATCTTACTGATGAAGTTGATCTTCAGAAACCACACTTAAAATTTGTTGATATTACAGCAAATGATAATAGTCGAAGTTTTGAAATTAAATATCAAGTTAAACAAAAGTTGCCTGACCAAAGTTTTGTATACTCAGATATTTATTCTCAGGAAATTAGTTTTTTGCAAAAATCACAGTTTTTACGTTCAAATTTTAGCTCTAAATTACAAAAAATTATCAAACTTTTTCAGACTAAATTTTCTAGTCTAAAAGATAAAAACTCAACCAAACAATTCTCAGCTGATTTGGAAAATACCCAAACGACTTTAAAGGACAACATTTTTCTAAGTCGAGCTGAGGATATATCAAGTTTTTTCAATTTAGCTCGTACTTCAAAGGAGCTTGAAAATAAAATAAGCAAATTATTACCACAAATCGAGCATATTTTATTTGATCTATATAATAGTGAGGAAAATTTAATTCCTGATTCTAATAATAAAATCTTTAATTTTTCGTTTGAAAAAAATCAGTTAACAAATGAATATGCCTTTGTTGATGGTAGTGGTTTTTTAAATTTATTTTTAAAAGCTGAATTTAGTTTAGAAGCTCAAAAACTACTTGATTTTCCTGAAGTTAAAAGTTGAATTGAACCAGTTAGAATTGTTGATAATGAAGGAAAATCATTATTTACAACTTCAAAATCTTTAATAGAAAGTATCGAGTTATCAAATATTGAATCGAAAAAATTAGTCAATATTAGTGTTCTAGATTTTCTAAATTGACTACAGACAACATTCACCTTATCAAACTTTGACATAAAAAACGAAAAAATTAATAAAGAAATCGTTCAAATAATCAATCAAGTTTTAGAAAAACCTTTGAATATAGGATTAAAAAATTCATCAAATAAATTACCTAATCAAGGTGTTAATTTAGTTTTTGATCCTTTTAATGTTGAAATTTCTAAAAATGACAATAAATTTGACTTAAAATTACCTTATAAAATTCAAATTTCTGAGAAATTTTATGGTAATGAATCATCAGAAATAGTTGAAGAAAAATTAGGTGTTCTTAACCTAGAAAACTTTAGCATTATTGATGAAAATAACGACCAAAAAATTGACGATGGGCGTTATTTTCTTTTTTTAAATCAAAATTTTGATTTAAAAATGTTCAAAAAAGATGATGCTGCTAAGGATAAACAAGAGCTTGCTGAAACCGAAAATAGTCAAAAAACCGAAGAATCAGAGCCAGAACAAATTGTTGTGCAAGATGCTGTTTCCACCGAATCTACAACAACCGACCAAACTACAACAACATCAACCCAACCTGCAGCAACTGACACAACTTCCCAAACCGAATCTGCTACCCAAGCCGAAGGCAATACTCAGACCAAAAAACAACCAAAATACAAATACTTTTTACTAGATTCTAACAATCCTTATAGTAAAAAAGAAATTGATCAACTAATTCAAGATAATGATTTTGAAAAATTAAGTCGTCATCTTCAAAGTATAAGTGGTTATAATTATAATTATTCAAATCACGAAAGTTTAATCAAAGCTTGAACTGGAACACTAATTTTCCCATTTGACTATGCAAATAGTTTTAAGGCTGATAATTCACTACATGCGCAAAAAACCGGTACAATTTCATTAGATTCAACTCAGTTTTTGCAAAATCCTAATGAAACTGGTGCTTTTTATTCATTTTTAGCAAAACAAAATCCTAGACTTGTAGTTCGAGCATTTGTTGATTTTTTAAAAATATCAGGTTTAATTTTTAATTTTGTTGATCTTGATAGAGATTATAATTTTGATTGAAATAAAATTTTTGAAAGTGCAAGACAAGTTAAACTTAATTCAAGTAATTTTAAGAAATTCAGCTTTAACAATCAATATAGCAACCTTGAAAATTCAGGATTTTTATCAACATTATTTTTAACTAAAGATGTTAAAAGTAAAATTTCAACTTTAAAAAATGATGATAAAATTCTTGAATCATTAACAAGCCTAAACCTTTTTGACCAAAAAAGTGATGAAATTGCAAAATTTGAAAAAATTGACGAAAATATCGCTAATTTTGAAACATTAGCAGATGTAATTAGTGCCTTTTATTTCAAAGCAGGTCTTCTAAATAATTATCAAAATTGGTCAGAAATTGCTCTTCTAGATTCAGAAATTATTTTTGAACCAAATGATGAAATTTCACTGAGCGATCTTGAGGAAATTAAAAAACAAAACCCTTCTTCTGGTCAAAGTGAAGATATTTCAAAAAATTATAAAGCTATTAACTATTATTATAAATTAGGAATAAAGGATGAATTTGGAACAATTACTGCTCCACTTTTTGAAAGTCCAAAAACCACACTAATACTCAAAACAATTGATGAAAAAACTGCAAAAATTAACGAAATTACTAAAAAACTCGACCAAATAATCGATGCAATTCCCGTTTCTTACCAAACAATTCACTTGAGTGAGGAAGATTTTAATAAATTAACTAGCGGAAATAGCACAACTACAAGCGGGTCAAGCGAAAGTGCTACGGTTCAAGCATCTTTAGTTTCTATTCTTTCTTCACAAAATATTGAACCAAAAGTACTTGCAAAACTTTTTAGTGATGCTGAGCAAACTCAAGGTGAACAGCAAGCTCAAGAAGGTCAAGAAACTCAACAAACTGAACAAGCTGAAGCCGGACAACAAGTTCAAGAAGAAACTCAAGAAGCCGAAGGTGAGAAAACTCAAGAAGTTCAGCCATCTGAAGGTGAGACCGAAGCTCAAACCACTCCTCAAACTGAACAAGAACAAGACGAACTTACACAAAAATTACCAAAATTTGGTGCCGAAATTAGCCAAATTATTAACAAAAGTTTTACTAGTTTATTTACTTCAACAGAAAAAGATAGTCCTAAATTAAAAATTAACATCGAAATTAAGGATGATATTTTAAAGGATCCAAATAAAAAACTTATCACAATTCAAGTAGGAATTCCAGAATCTTATCTAGATCAACTTACTGCCGATGAAATAACTGATCAAGAAGTGAAAAAAGACGAAGAAAGTTCAGAACAACCAAAAACTGATCAAGAACAAAGTGATAGTGGAAGCACTTCAGATCAAGGACAAACCGATCAACAACAACAAAATAATGGAACGGCTTCAGATCAAAGTCAAACTACTCAACAACCAAGTGAATCAAGCGAATCTGAAACTGTTGAAGCAAAACAAGTTTTAGCTTCGGAAAGCCCTGCCCCTGCTCCAGCCTCATCTCCCGCTCCAACTCCCCCAGCGCCTGCACCAGCAGCTGAGCCAGCAGTTTCCCCAGCTCCAACTCCGGCAGCTCCAGCGCCCGCCGAAGCCCCAACTGCCCCACCAACCGAACAACAAAAACAAGAAAAATATCGTTATTCAAAAAGATTCAATATCACTGTAATTAAACAAGTTAGCGCGAGTCAAACTACAACCGATTCAACACCAGAAACTACAGAACAAAGTTAAAATAAGGAATTAAAATGAATGCAAAAAAGCATATGAAAATAATTACAATTGGCTTAGGAACGACAATTTTTGCCTCAGCAGTTGTCGGTATTGCCCTTGGATTTAATAGTTATAATAAATCATATTTTCAAAAGGTTGTTGAAAAACCTAATGATTTCAAACTTGATTCTAATGCCGGAATTGATAAACAACAAGTTTTTGGACTACTAGATAAGGTCAAAATTCAAACTAATTTTAGCGATCTATCAGCAAAATCAGCGCTTGAATTAGCGACAAATCCTTTATATAGATTGGATTTAGCGACAGTTTTTAACTTTGATGAGCTAAAAAATAACGGTTTTGAAATTAGTTTTGACCTCAAAGATGTAAAAGTTGAAAATAGCGCAATTAATGATGTTTTAGTTTTTGTTAGCGATCCTAAGACTAATGCAACGATTAGTAAAAAAATTAATTTAACCGGATTTAGCACAAAATCTGACTCAAATCAGCTCGAAAATTTTGATATTGACACAAAAAAATCTTCACTAATAATAAAATCCAGAAAATTAGTGAGCCCAAGTGAACTAAAAGCAAAAATTCAAGACTCTTATTCAAAATTCTTGAAAAATTTAAGTTCAGCTCGCGCACTTGAGCGTGCTTTTATTGAAAATAATATCGGACTTAACCTAATTAATGCCCAAAATTTACCTACTTTTTTAAGTTCAAAACAAATTATCACTCCTGTTTTAAAAGACAAAAATCTTAGTTTTTCTTCGCTTGAGGATTCAAAGGCAACTTTAAGTCTAAATTTAGAAATTCAAAATTTAGACAATAACACAAAAACAAATTTTGAACTTCCAATTCAAGGACTCGCTAATTTGGACCAAATTTTTGGAGATTTATCTGTTTTTATCGCCCAAAGTGGTCAAGATATTTTCAAGCTAAAACCGCAAGTTCAAGCTGATTTAATTAATAAAGATCAATCCTTAGCAGAAGTTTTATACCAAAAAGCAAATACAGACTTTAATTTTAGTTCGTTTTTTGAACCTAATTTCCTAAAATCTTTTAAATTCCGCGCAAATGATGGAGATATTTGGGATCTAGAAATTCTGCCGTCTTTGAAAAAAGTTCAAGACTCCGAAAAAAATGAACTTTTAAAGAGCCAACAAGTTCGCTTTTTAGTCAATGTTAGCCCTACAAAAAATCAAAATTTAGCACTAAAAGTCCCAAATTTTGACTTAGAAATAGACTTTCAACCTGATTTAAGACCACTAGAGCGACAAATTGCAAAAGCCCAAGGAAGTCTTGCAAAGTCAACTAATTTTTCATTTCAAAAGCCTGAAAATAGTCCAACTATAACAGCCAGTCAAATTAATTTATATGTTAGTGAAATTTTTGATATAATTAAAAATAATTCTGAAACTGAAGACGACAAAATTATTGAAAAAGTTGCTGCTAATACTTACTTTTTAGAAAATGGAAAAACAGGAACTCCTGAAGAAATCCAGCAATTTACCAAAGATTTGCAAGAGCACATCAAAAAAGACTCAGAAGTCAGACCCCAAAATCCCGGATCTGAAAACAGTCAACAAACTGACAACCAAGGCACACAAAAAACTTTTGGCCTCGGGGTTTCAATTCTAAAAACATTACTTTTAGCAAAAAGCAATGCCCAAAATGTTGAATTAGAACTAAATTCAACTCCGCTGTCAAAAGCTCTTGAATTAAATTTTAGTCTTATTGATAAAACAACTGGCCAAAATCTTGCTGATTCAAAAATAGTTATCTCTAATATTTTTAGTGAAAAAACTGCTTATGATGTTGCTCGCGAATTTAATCCTTTAGTTTTTATTGACGGTAAAAATGATGTTGTTCTTCAAGAAGATGGCGAGTCAATTCTTAGTGATTTTGGTCGCCCCGAACTGAAATTTAAAGGGAAAATAACTAAAGAAAACGACGGATATTCAATCACAAAAACAATAAAATTCCAACCAAGTCAAACTAGTGCAACTCCTGATTCGGGGGCAGCAGGTGCTCAAGGATCACCGGGATCTGCGCCTTCGGGTTCAACGGCAACACCACAAAATCCAACTAATATTGACAAAGGTTCATTCTTTTTGGCCTTTAAAATTAGTGGAATTAACGATTTTAACAAGCATTACTTAGTTTCTTCAAAAGAAGGCAAAGGAATTTTTGTCCAAAGAGTAAAAAACACTCGTGCAAGAGGATCTGTTTTAAGACCAAGCACTACTGGATCTGATAGCGGAACAATCCCTCCAACTGTTTCTGAAGCCCAAGAAATTAAAAATGCCAATCCACAATTCGCATATATTTTAGGAATTGATTATGACTTTAAATTTAATTTTGACACCGAGACCAAACCCGTTACAAACCAACAAGCTCTAATTTTGCCACCTGAAGTTCTAAAAGAAATTAAACCAGATCAGTTTGCTGAACTAACAAGGCAAGGTAATGATGAGACGACAATTACTTTGCAAAATCGATCACTTTTTTTCCGAAAATTTAACCAGAAAAACAACTTTGAATCAGACACCCAGTTTATTCAAGATGGATCAACAATTGTTGTCGAAATTTCGATGAACAAAGAAACTGATGGATCTGGAACCTTAGAGGTAAATGGATATTCATCTTCAAGTCAAAGACCTAAATTTGACAAGGTTTATTCAAAAACTATTTTTAACAAAGATGAACAAGGACAATCTTCACAACACAAATTTAACACCTACAGTCTTGATTATTTCCAAATTGGTCCTAATCCTGAAGTGGTCGTAGAACAACCTAATGATTCAGATCTTCCAAAACCAGTTTTCCCAGATTCAAAAGCAAAAGTTTTGATTAAAGCTTTTGCGGTTGTAAGAAATTCTGATTTTGGCGATGATGAAAATGCTGCCAAAGTTGCTCGTGATAAAACATTAGAATCCTTTGTAGATGCATATTTAAACTAGTAAATTTAAATAATTTTGAAAAAATTCTAATTAAAATTAATTAAATAAATAAATTACCCCTTTGGTTAAAACTCAAAGGGGATTTTTATTATTTAAAAATTTACCTTTTACAAAAAAAAAAAAAAATGCTTGGTCTAGGAAAAAATTCTGTTATAATTAGGTTCACCAAGAATGAATTAATAAATTTTGATATTGAATTAAGGGGAATTAGTTATGTTTTTTGTTGTATTAAAATAAGAAAATGCGAATTTTCCGTTATGTTTTTAAATATAATGGAATGCCTTAAATTTAACCGTTTAGAAATCTACAAATTTATGGCTTTTAATTATTGTTCTTTCAAAACTTCATATATTTTTTTAGGCTCAATGTAAATAAAAACGAGTTTTCTATTTACATTGAGTTTAAATAGTAGTTGTATTTTTTTATGATTTTTGATGCTTTATCCATAAATTGATTTTTGACAGTGTTTTAAAATAGGTAATTAACTTTTGCCAAAAAAGTTAAAAAAGCGCGAAAAAACCGGAATTTTTTTAAGATTATCTCATCAAATTGTGAAACTCGGGAAAAAATTAGAAAATTTATGGTCAACATATTTTACATCATGATTTCAATGCAAAAATTGGGCTTAATTTTTTAAATTAATAGACAATTTAATTTTTAATTTAGGGTATAATTATATAATTATGAGTAAACCTAAACAAAAATCACTATTTAATGTTTTGAGAAAAAATATTTTGTCAAAAACGGGAATAGCAGTTAGTCTTTTTGGAATTGCGGTTTTCACGGCTACCGCCGTTTTAACTACTCGGATTTCTTATTCGGGTGATCCGCGAGAAAATGTTCAAAATTTTGCCAAAAAAATTAACTTAGTCTCATTTAAATTAGGTGATTTATCTGCTAATGATGATTATTATAGTATAAAAAACATAATTTTTGATGAAAATGGAAACAAACAAAAGGACCTTGATCTTAGTCGTCTTGTTGATGTTTTTCAAAAAACAAATGATCTAAACCAAAAAATTGATCTTAATGATGAAGTTGATATTCATGAACCACACTTAAAATTTGTCGATATTACAGCAAATGATGATAGTCGAAGTTTTGAAATTAAATATCAAGTTAAACAAAAGTTGCATGACCAAAGTTTTGTATACTCAGATATTTATTCTCAAGAAATTAGTTTTTTGCAAAAATCACAGTTTTTACGCTCAAATTTTAGCTCTAAATTACAAAAAATTATTAAACTTTTTCAGACTAAATTCTCTAGTCTAAAAGATAAAAACTCAACCAAGCAATTCTCAACTGATTTGGGAAATACCCATGCAACTTTAAAGGGCAATATTTTTCTAAGTCGATCTGAGGACATATCAAGTTTTTTCAATTTAGCTCGTACTTCAAAGGAACTTGAAAATAAAATAAGTGAATTATTACCGCAAATCAAGCATATTTTATTTGATCTATATAACAGTGAGGAAAATTTAATTCCTGATTCTAATAATAAAATCTTTAATTTTTCCTTTGAAAAAAATCAGTTAACAAATGAATATGCCTTTGTTGATGGTAGTGGTTTTTTAAATTTATTTTTAAAAGCTGAATTTAGTGTCGAAGCTCAAAAACTACTTGATTTTCCTGAAGTTAAAAGTTGAATTGAACCAGTTAGAATTGTTGATAATGAAGGAAAATCATTATTTACAACTTCAAAATCTTTAATAGAAAGTATCGAATTATCAAATATTGAATCTAAAAAATTAGTCAACATTAGCGTTCTAGATTTTCTAAATTTATTACAGACAAAATTCACCTTATCGAACTTTGACATAAAAAACGCAAAAATAAATAAAGAAATCGTTCAAATAATCAATCAAGTTTTAGAAAAACCTTTGAATATTGGATTAAAAAATTCATCAAATAAATTGCCTAATGAGGGTGTTAATTTAGTTTTTGATCCTTTTAATGTTGAAATTTCTAAAAATGACAATAAATTTGACTTAAAATTACCTTATAAAATTCAAATTTCTGA
This sequence comes from Mesomycoplasma ovipneumoniae, assembly GCF_024758565.1. Taxonomy (NCBI): domain Bacteria; kingdom Bacillati; phylum Mycoplasmatota; order Mycoplasmoidales; family Metamycoplasmataceae; genus Mesomycoplasma; species Mesomycoplasma ovipneumoniae. Next base: position 1,046,121 of record NZ_CP079199.1, on the reverse strand, counting down.
GAAATTTTATGGTAATGAATCATCGGAAATAGTTGAAGAAAAATTAGGTGTTCTTAACCTAGAAAACTTTAGCATTATTGATGAAAATAGCGACCAAAAAATTGACGATGGGCGCTATTTTCTTTTTTTAAATCCAAATTTTGATTTAAAAATGTTCAAAAAAGATGATACTGCTAAGGATAAACAAGAGCTCGCTGAAGTTAAGGATAGCGAAAAAACTGAAGAATCAGAGCCAGAAAAAGTTCCTGTACAAGAAGCTGCTTCCGCCGAAGGCCAATCTACAACAAGTGACACATCTACAACAACTACCCAACCTACAGCAACTGACACAACAGTCCAAACTGAATCTACTACACAAGTTGAAGGTAATACTCAGATCAAAAAACAACCAAAATACAAATACTTTTTACTAAATTCTAACAATCCTTATAGTAAAAAAGAAATTGATCAACTAATTCAAGATAATGATTTTGAAAAATTAAATCGTCATCTCCAAAGTCTAAGTGGTTATAATTATAATTTTTCAGATCACGAAAGTTTAATTAAAGCTTGAAGTGGAACATTAATTTTCCCATTTGACTATGCAAATAGTTTTGTGAGGGATACTTCACTACAGGCGCAAAAAACCGGCACAATTTCATTAAATTCCACTCAGTTTTTGCAAAATCCTAATGAAACTGGTGCTTTTTATTCATTTTTAGCAAAACAAAATCCTAGAATTGTAGTTCAAGCATTTGTTGATTTTTTAAAAACATCAGGTTTAATTTTTAATTTTGTTGACCTTGATAGAGATTATAATTTTGATTGAAATAAAATTTTTGAAAGTGCAAGACAAGTTAAACTTAATTCAAGCAATTTTAACAAATTTAGCTTTAATAATCAATATACCAACCTTGAAAGTTCAGGATTTTTATCAACATTATTTTTACCTAAAGATGTTAAAACCAAAATTTCAACTTTAAAAAATGATGCAACAATTCTTGAATCATTAACAAGTCTAAACCTTTTTGACCAAAATAATAGTGATCAAATCGCAAAATTTGAAAAAATTGACGAAAATATCGCTAATTTTGAAACTTTAGCAGATGTAATTAGTGCCTTTTATTTTAAAGCAGGTCTTCTAAATAATTATCAAAATTGGTCAGAAATTGCCCTTCTAGATTCAGAAATTATTTTCGAGCCAAATGATGAAATTTCACTAAATGAACTTGAGGAAATTAAAAAACAAAGCACTTCAGGCCAAAGTGAAGATGTTTCAAAAAATTATAAAGCTATTAACTATTATTACAAATTAGGAATAAAGGATGAATTTGGAAAAATTAGTGGTCCGCTTTTTGAAAGTCCAAAAACCACACTAATACTCAAAACAATTGACGAAAAAACTGCAAAAGTTAACGAAATTACTAAAAAACTCGACCAAATAATCGATGCAATTCCCGTTTCTTACCAAACAATTCACCTAAGTGAAGAAGATTTTAATAAATTAACTGGTGCAAATAGCACAACTACAGGTGGGTCAGGCGGTACCGTTGCGGTTCAAGCGTCTTTGGTTTCTAGTCTTTCTTCACAAATTTTAGAACCAAAAGTACTTGTAAAACCTTTTAGTGACACTGAGGGAACTCAAGAAGCCGAAGTAACTCAACAAGTTCAACAAGCTGAACAGCCTCAGGTTGAACAACAAGCTCAAGAAGTTCAAGAAACTGAAGCTGAAGGTGAACAACAAACTCAAGATGCTGAGACAACAGAAAGCAATGCCGAAACTCAACCCACTGTTGAAACTGAAACCCCTGTTGAACCTCAACAAGAACAAGACGAACTTACAAAAAAATTACCAAAATTTGGTGCTGAAATTAGCAAAATTCTTACACAAAGTTTTACTGGTTTATTTACTTCAACAGAAAAAGATACTCCTAAATTAAAAATTAACATCGAAATTAAGGATGATACTTTAAATGATCCAAATAAAAAACTTATCACAATTCAAGTGGGAATTCCAGAATCTTATCTAGAAAAACTTACTGCCGATGAAAAAACCGATCAAGAGGCAAAAAAAGACGAAAAAAGTTCAGAACAACCCGAAACTAATCAAGAACAAAGTGATAATGAAAGCACTTCTGATCAAGGACAAACCGATCAACAACAACAACAAAATAATGGAACGGCTTCAGATCAAAGTCAAACTACTCAACAACCAAGTGAATCAAGCGAATCTGAAACTGTTGAAGCAAAACAAGTTTTAGCTTCTGAAAGCCCTGCCCCTGCTCCAACCTCATCTCCCGCTCCAACTCCCCCAGCCGCAGCCCCAGCGTCTGAGCCAGCGGCTTCCTCTGAAGCCGCTCCAGCAGCACCAACGCCTGCCGAAGTTCCAGCTCCCCCTGCGGCAACTCCCGAACAACCAAAAGAAGAAAAATATCGTTATTCAAAAAGATTCAATATTACTGTAATTAAACAAGTTGCCCGAAGTCAAACTCCGAGCGAATCAACACCAGAAAGTACAGTTCAAAGTTAAAATAAGGAATTAAAATGAATGCAAAAAAGCATATGAAAATAATAACAATTGGCTTAGGAACGACAATTTTTGCCTCAACAGTTGTCGGAATTGCCCTTGGATTTAATAGTTATAATAAATCATATTTTCAAAAGGTTGTTGAAGAACCTAAAGATTTCAAACTTGATTCTGCTAGTTCAATTGATAAACAACAAGTTTTTGGACTACTAGATAAGGTCAAAATTCAAACTAATTTTAGTGATTTATCAGCAAAATTAGCGCTTGAATTAGCGACAAATCCTTTATATAGATTGGATTTAGCGACAGTTTTTAACTTTGATGAACTAAAAAATAACGGTTTTGAAATAAGTTTTGACCTCAAAGATGTAAAAGTTGAAAATAGCGCAATTAATGACGTTTTAGTTTTTGTCAGCGACCCTAAAACTAATACAACAGTTAGTAAAAAAATTAATTTAACCGGATTTAGTACAAAATCTGACTCAAATCAGCTCGAAAATTTTGATATTGACACAAAAAGATCTTCACTAATATTAAAATCCAGAAAATTAGTGAGTCCAAGTGAACTAAAAGCAAAAATTCAAGACTCCTATTCAAAATTCTTGAAAAATTTAAGTCCAGCTCGTGCGCTTGAGCGTGCTTTTATTGAAAATAATATCGGACTTAACTTAATTAACGGACAAAATTTGCCTACTTTTTTAAATTCAAAACAAATTATCAGTCCTGTTTTAAAAGACAAAAATCTTAGTTTTTCATCACTTGATGATTCAAAAGCAACTTTAAGTCTAAATTTAGAAATTCAAAATTTAGATACTAAATCAAAAACCAATTTTGAACTTCCAATTCAAGGACTCGCTAATTTGGACCAAATTTTTGGAGATTTATCTGTTTTTATCGCCCAAAGTGGTCAAGATATTTTCAAACTAAAACCGCAAGTTCAAGCTGATTTAATTAATAAAGATCAATCCTTAGCAGAAGTTTTATACCAAAAAACAAATACAGACTTTAATTTTAGTTCGTTTTTTGAACCTAATTTCCTAAAATCTTTTAAATTCCGTGCAAATGATAATGATATTTGGGATCTAGAAATTCTACCTTCTTTGAAAAAAGTGGACGACTCCGAAAAAGATGAACTTTTAAACAGCCAACAAGTTCGCTTTTTAGTTAGTGTTAGCCCTACAAAAAATCAAAATTTAGCACTAAAAGTGCCAAATTTTGACTTAGAAATAGACTTTCAACCTGATTTAAGACCTCTGGAGCGACAAATTGCAAAAGCCCAAGGAAGTCTTGCAAAAACAACTAATTTTTCATTTCAAAAACCTGAAAATAGTCCAACAATAACAGCAACTCAAATTAATTTATATGTTAGTCAAATTTTTGATATAATTAAAAATAATTCTGAAACTGAAGACAACAAAATTATCGAAAAAGTTGCTGCTAATACTTACTTTTTAGAAAAAGGAAAAACCGGAACTGCCGAAGAAATCCAGCAATTTACCAAAGATTTACAAGAGCACATCAAAAAAGACGCCGAAGTCAAGCCCCAAAATCCTGATTCTGAAAACAGTCAACAAACTGACAACCCAGGCGGACAAAAAACTTTTGGACTCGGAGTTTCAATCCTAAAAACATTACTTTTAGCAAAAACCAATGCCCAAAATGTTGAACTACAACTAAATTCAACCCCTTTATCAAAAGCATTAGAGTTAAATTTTAGTCTTGTTGACAAACAAACCGGCCAAAACCTTGCTGATTCAAAAATAGTTATCTCTAATATTTTTAGTGAAAAAACTGCTTATGATGTTACTCGCGAATTTAATCCTTTAGTTTTTATTGACGGTAAAAATGATGTCGTTCTTCAAGAAGATGGTGAGTCAATTCTTAGTGATTTTGGTCGCCCCGAGCTTAAATTTAAAGGGAAAATAACTAAAGAAAACGATGGATATTCAATCACAAAAACAATAAAATTCCAACCAAGCCAAACTAGTACAGCTCCTGATTCGGGGACTTCAGGTGTTCAAGGATCTTCAGCAACAACACCACAAAATCCAACTAATATCGACAAAGGTTCATTCTTTTTGGCTTTTAAAATTAGTGGAATTAATGATTTTAACAAGCATTACTTAGTTTCTTCAAAAGAAGGTAAAGGAATTTTTGTCCAAAGAGTAAAAAACACTCAAGCAAAAGCATCTTTTTCAAGATCAAGCGATACTTCTGGCGGAACACGTCAGGTTTTCGAAGCACAACAAATTAATAATGCCAATCCACAATTTGCATTTATTTTAGGATCAGATTTTGATTTTAAACTTAATTTTAACGGCACCGGCGACTCAGAAGCCAAACCCGTTACAAATCAACAAGCTCTAATTTTGCCGCCTGAAGTTTTAAAAGAAATTAAACCTGATCAGTTTGCCGAATTAACAAGGCAAGGCAACGACGAGACAACAATTACCTTGCAAAATCGATCACTCGTTTACCGGAAATTTAACCAGACAAATAACTTTGAATCAGACGCCCAATTTATTCAAGATGGATCAACAATTGTTGTTGAAATTTCGATAAACAAAGAAGCTGATGGATCGGGAACTTTAGAGGTAAGTGGATATTCATCTTCAAGTCAAAGACCTAAATTTGATAAGGTTTATTCAAAAACTATTTTTAACAAAGATGAACAAGGAAAACCTTCAACAAATAAATTTAACACTTACAACCTTGATTATTTCCAAATTGGACCTAATCCTGAAGTGGTTGTAGAACAAAAACCTAATGACTCAGGTCTTCCAAAACCAGTTTTCCCAGATTCAAAAGCAAAAGTTTTAATTAAGGCTTTTGCGGTTGTAAGAAATTCTGATTTTGGCGATGATGAAAATGCTGCTAAAATCGCTCGTGATAAAACATTAGAATCTTTTGTAGATGCTTATTTAAACTAGTAAATTTAAATAATTTTGAAAAAAATCCTAATTAAACAAATAAATTAAGCAAATAATTACCCCTTTGGTTGAAAATCAAAGGGGATTTTTATTATTTTAAAATTAACCCTTTGCAAAAAAAAAAAAAAATGCTTGGTCAAAAATAAAGTTATGTTATAATTAGTCTTACTTAAGAATAAATTAATAAAAGGATATTAGAATTAAGGGGGAATTAGTTATGTTTTTTGGTTAATAAGCTCAGATAGTGCGAATTATCCATTATATTTTATAATATGATGGAACGCCTTAAATTTGATCGTTTAGAAATCTACAAATTTATGGCTTTTAGTTATTGTTCTTTCAAAACTTCATATGTTTTTTTAGGCTCAATGTAGATAAAAACGAGTTTTCTATTTGCATTGAGTTTAAATAGTAGTTGTATTTTTTTATGATTTTTGATGATATTAAAATTAAAATCAATCAAGATGATCGGCTAATTTTAAATAGTTTTTCATTCGAATTTGATAAGAAAAAAATCGGATTTAGTACCTTTACTCAATTTTTTTATTGTTATGCTAATTTATTGAGAACTCTTGACAAATAAGAAGTTCTAGTTACATTAGTAATCATAGAAAATAATGACCCCATTATTAACTTTTATATTACAAAATAGTTTTTGTTAAGCTAATAAGAACAATAAATTTAAGCGTTTTTTATTGTTTAAGCTTAGCTCTTTGGGCTTCGATAAATTCCGAAACTACTTCTTTATGGTTGGATTTTTTGATTTTTTTAATATCAGAAGCAGGTATTTTTTTTACCTTCATAATATTTTCTTTTACTTTTTCGTTTTGTCTCCCTTCGACTAACCTATCGATTCGCTTGTCAAAATTAACAGAGTTATCGTCGTTAATATAATTTTTAAGTTTTTTATTATCAATATTCATTTCTTCAGCGAATTTATTTATTTCATTATCAAAATTTTCACTCCGTTTTTGATCAACGCAAATATTAATATCAATGCCTCGATTATCATTATACATTTCTCTAAAACAGTCTTCAGCAAATGGCTGGTAAACTTTAGGAAATTTAGCAATTTCGTTCTGGACTTGGTCTTGTGCCAAAAATTCCTTTCACGTTAGTTTTTTATTGCGTTCATAAATCAAACTTTGAATATATGAAGAATCGATTGTTTCTCTTCAAACACTTGGTTGAAGATTGTCTAACTCACTAAAAACTTTATCATATTCTTTGTTTGGATTAGTGTTATTATATTGGATTCGAACATCTTCAATTCTCACGTTTAACTTTTTTCACTGCTCTTCATTTAATAAGATTTTCTCATTATCTTTATTTTTTTCCCAGCTAAATCCGAGTATTTCAGCACAAACTAAATTTTTTTTGATTTTTATAAAACATTCTATAAACTTTTTAGCATCATTTGGGTCGATTGATTCAGGAACACTCTCAAAATCCGGATGCTCTCATTCACTGAAAAGTTCCTCTAAACTTCTAAAATTCTTGTTAATTTCCTCGTAAAATACTTCAATTTTCTTTGGATCTGCCATTTTTGGATCAGCATAAGCATAAGCTGTTAGAGCTTCAGTAAGCTTTTCATATAAAAAAATTGGCCGGTGATAAAAAACAATATTTCCAAAAGGTTTATTTTCGTTATTTTCAATACGGTTTGTTCTTGAAATTGCCTGAATTAAATGTTCATATTTAAGAAGTCGATCAAAATAAACTGTGTTTATGTATTTTGAGTCATAACCTGTTAAAAGTTGGTCAACAACAATTAACAAATCTAATTGACCTGTGAGAATGCCGTTTTCTAACTTAGTTAAATTATCCTCCCTCTTTAATCTCTTTTGAATATTTTCTTTAAAGCCTTTATGGGTTTTATAATCAAAAGACTGACTAAAATCTTTGTTGTATTGTTGTAAAATTTTTTCTATATCTTCTTTTTTGTCCAATCCTCGCGATTTATTTGACGAATCAACAGATGAATCAATTGAAGGATCAAAAAGCGCTGTAACTTTTAAATTTAGATTTTGTTTTTCAATTTGTTCCCTAAAAATTTCAAAATATTTAATAGCACTATCGATCGATCCAACAGTTAGAATTGCCGAATAAGAATATTTATTACTTCGATTAGGTCATAATCTCAAAATATCTTTGACAACCTCTTCTTTATATTGTTTTTCATGAGTTGTAGCATATTTCTCGAAAATTTTCTCTTCTAGATCAATAATTTGTTTATCATTTTCCTTAAATTTAGAATGGTATTCATTAAATTTGATTTTATTTTTAACATCCTGAACCAAATCTAGCATTGCAGATGTCATATGATCCATAAAATTATATTCTGGACTAAACGCTAGGACTTTTTTATCTTCCATAGCATTTTGCATTGTGTATTTGTGCAATTCTGGTCCAAAATTATCTTTGGTAGTTACTCCAACATCATCATAACTTACCTTATTTTTAGCGTTTATTTCTCTTATTGGTGTGCCTGTGAAGCCAAAAATAACTGAATTTGTCATGTTTTTGAGAATACTAGTAAACATATCGCCAAATGTTGTTCGGTGTGCTTCGTCAAAAATGAATATTTTTTTCTTTTTCGTAATTTTGTTTAATTTTTTACTAAATTTTTCATCAGTTGCACGTGATTGTTTATGAATTGAAGTTATAATTAATTTCTGTTTTATAGAATCTGTAGAAAGATGATTAATTAGATCTTCTGTCGATTCTACTTTAATAACTTCAATTTTTCCTGAAGAATTAAAGTTATTGAACGATTTTAATGTCTGAGTGACGAGTTCAATTCGATCAGCAACAAAAATTACAATATCACTAAGCTCTTTTTCCAAAATGAGAGTAGCCAATTTAAAACTAGTTAGCGTTTTTCCCGATCCTGTCGAGTGCCAAACATATCCGCCTTTTTGGCACTCTTCCAAATTATTTGAATAATATAGTACTCTTTTTAATTGATTGTAAATTATTTCTTCAACCGCATGAACTTGATAACTTCTTAGAACTTTAAGATTTTTTTCGTCACTATTATCCGCGATTATATAGTCACCAATCATTTTATGAGCCATTGGAATACTGAAAAATTTCTCAATTAATTTTGAATAATCATTTATAGTATAATTATCTTTGTCAGTTCATTTTAAAAAATTTTTTTCATTAATATTTTCAATATTATCTGTGTTTGGCAAATACAACATTTCATTGGGTTTCATAGCGACAATAATTTGCACCAATTTGAAGATTCGTTTATAAAGTCCATTCTTAGCATAATTTTTAATTTGGGTTATAGCGCTTTGAATTTTCTCAGATTGGTTTTTTAATTCGATATGAATTAAAGGTATCCCGTTAAATAAAAGCATTAAATCAGCACGCATCTCATCATTCTTTGTTGTCTTAAATGTTACTTGACGCGCAATTTGGTAAATGTTATTTCCTTGTCCGATATCTTTTTTTGAAAATATTTTTAATTGTACTTCTTTGCCAATTTTTTCCGGGTCTAACGCTGGATTTGATCTTTTAATGAAAATATACTCGTTAGTTAGTAATATATTTGATTCAACAAAATTTGGGTAGTTATCAATTTTGTCAATAACTTCTTGCATTTCTTCATCACTAAGACTAACATTATTAAGTACGTCTTTGTTGTTATGAAACAAAATATCTTTCCAATTTTTTATTAAAACTTCTTCTGTGACATTTTCTAAAATGACACTATACCCATTTTTATGGACAGATTCATCTCTAAAACCTTGCCAACCATTTTTCGTTAATTTATTAACTATTGCTTGTTCAAATTCCAATTCGTTTTTAAAACTCATACTCACCTAAATAAACATTTTATTTAATAAAGTTTGTTTAATTTTTTGAAAATAGGCAACTTTTTTCTCATAGACAAGAATTAGCGAGTCAAAAGTTTCAAAAAGTTGCGAAATTTTCTGTTGCTCGACAGTATCAGCAACTTTTATAAAATATTCTTCAATTTGATTAAGTCGAAAAATATGTCTAACAGATTTATTTGTACTTTTTAGCATCAATTTTTTAAAAATTTCCGTCTTGAATCAAATCAAAAAATAATCAGAATTATATTCTTTTTTGAGTTTGAAAGCCTCGTACATTGGACTGATTAATCCAGGAGTAGAGTTTTTATACAAAGCTAGAGAGCCGACTCGAATTGTTGAAGGATTAAAAGCAAAAGAATCTTTTGTAATTATTTGCGAATTACGTTTATCTGCAAAAATTGCTTTTCCACCATTTTTAAAAAAATGTTTTTGACTAACAAAACCAAGTTTATTTGAAATTGAATAACTAATAAGCTTTAAATTTTCCAAGTTATTATTTTTATAAGTTTGGAAAAGATCAGTAATTTTTTCATTTTTTCATGGTTGATTGAAACCTCTAAATCTAATTAAAGGAAAATCTGAACTTAAATCAACAAACATTTTATAACTAAAATTATTTTTGAGATTTTTTAACATGTTGATTTTTTCTTCAAGTTTATAAACTAAGTTTTCAAGTGTCTCAAAAAGTTGCGAAATTTTTTGTTGCTCAGATCAGTCCGGTTGAAAAAATGTAAAATTAACAAAAAGAGGAAGCCAATGCCGGCCATGATGTCTTACGTTGTATTTAATTTTTTGTAAAGTTAAATAGTGAAAGTGAAGATTATCTTTTGGATTTTTATTGATTAACAATTTAAGCGCAGAACTTCTAACTTTGAAATCAAAATTGATAAAGCGAGATTGAGTTGTAAAATCATCAAATAAAATTATAGGTGAATTTTCTGATGCTTTTTTAATATTTTTTGTGTCTTTTGTATAACCAAGCACAAAACTTTTTCCCGGAGTTAAAACCGGAATTCCATGATTAAAATATTTAGTTGATGACTCGATATATTTTCATGATTGTTCGTGTTTTAAAACATCACCCAATCTTTTTTTAACTCAGGGCTGATTAAATTCATCTATTCTAATTTTAGAAATATTGCTATTTTTGGACATTAATTTGCCTTCAAAATATTAGATAATTTTTTAATGGCTTCCATGTCTGCGGGACTTCCCTCGAGTTCATCCAAAAAAGCAGACATTTTTGTTTCCAAATCAGAAACTTTTTTTGAATATCAACAAAAGTGTGTTTATATTTATTTAATATTTCGGATATTCCTGAGATTTGCTCATCAACGAATTCTTCACTTTTTTCCTTAAAGTTTCGAATAAACTTTTCTCATCATTTTGAAATCAATAAATCATAAAAATCTTTTTCATTTAAATTCAAATATTGATTGTAGGAATTATTAGCTAAATCATTTTTTTGATTAGTTAAATCTTTTTTTAATTTTTCGATATCTGAATATTTTTCGTTAATTTGAATTATTAAAGACTCAAAAGAATCTTTTTCTCTTGTTTCATTTGAGTCTTTAAATGTTTTAGCTAATTTTTTAATACCACTTTGAATTCAAGTGTTTTTCTCATCATTATAAATTTCATTAGTTTTATCTTCATTACTAATTATCTGGTATAGCTCTTTTATTTCAGATTCAAATTGATCAATTTGATCTTGGATCTTATTTAATTGAGCAAATTCATTTGGGAAAAATTTTTGCTCAATTAAATCATTGCTAAAAAGTTTAGATTTTCACGACTTAATTCTACCAAAATCTCTCTCTCTCTCTCTCTCTCTCTCAGATTAACCCTATCAACTGTTTCGATTTGATCATTTAAAAATTCTTTGATATCTAGACTGTCAAAATCAGGAAAATTTTCCCGTAAAAGTTCTAAATCTTCCTTGACATTTTCAAAATTATCAATTATAATTTGGTAAACATCATAAGTATCAATTAATGGAAACTTTAATGATGAAAAAATATACTCAGTTATATCTTTTTCTAATTCAATTAAGTTAATCTTCTTAATTGAATTAATATTAGACACCTTATCTTTGAAAAAATTGATAAAGTCCAGCACTTTAGTTTCAAATGATTCCAAATAATTTTGAAAATCACTATCATTATAAATAATACTTATATAGTCTTGCGAAAGCAAATCGTAATAATCGCTGTTTTGTTGGTTTTCTTTAAACATTTTTTCCTTGATTTTAGGGAAATTAAGGAAAAAACTATCAAAACGTTTTAGTTCTTTTTTGCTAATTGAACCAAAAACTAATGAAAATAGGTCGTGTTCTTCTTCTTTTTTTGCAGTTAATTCAACATATCGTGAAATATTTAAATTAAAATTATTTTTTTCTATTTCTTCAAAACTAATTATTTTTGAAATTTCAGTTTCAAGGCGGTAGTTAACAATATCAGCAATTTTTTTGATATGTGATTTAGCAAAACGGTTATTTTTTCCATCTTTAACAAATAAATTTGAGGCGTCAACAAAAAGAATATCATTCTTAAAACGATCTTTTCTTAAAATGATAATAACTGTTTCAATTCCAGTTCCATAAAACATATTACCTGGAAGTCCAATTATGGCGTCGATTTGACCCTTTTCAACTAGTTTTTTTCTAATTTGGCCTTCACGACCTCCTCGAAATAAAACTCCGTGAGGCAAAATAACAGCACCAATTCCGTCAGGTTTAATGTGATATAAGTCGTGTAATAAAAAAGCATAGTCTGCTTTATTTTCAGGTGGTAATCCATATTCATCAAATCTTTCTGTATGACCAGCGTTTTTTGGTTCTCATCTTTGTGAATATGGTGGATTTGAGACAACAGCATCGACAGTTAACAATCGATATGTGCTAGTGTCTTCATTTTCAAATAAAGGTCAATCATCTTCCAAAGTATCACCTCTACGAACACGGATTTGATCGGAATTTATGTTTGACATAATTAAGTTCATTCTTGTTAAATTATAAGTTTCGTTTTTAATCTCTTGAGCATAATAAGTGATTGAAGTTTCGCCACTGTTATATTTTTTAAATTCTTGACCGATGTTTAACAATAGACCACCTGAACCACTTGTTGGATCATAAATACTAATTTTTTCTCGCTTTTGTAAATAAAATGCAACTATTCGCGAGATTAAGTCGCTTACCTCATGAGGTGTATAAAATTCGCCAGCTTTTTTTCCAGCAGTTGAGGCAAATTGAGCAATTAAATACTCATAAATAAAACCTAGAACATCGTATTGTTGTCTAGTAGTTGGAATTTCGTTGATTGTGTCGATAAGTTGAGAAATGACTTCAGTTTGTTCTTTGGCATTTGGTGCAAGTTTTCCTAAATCAGTTTCAAATTTAGAAAATAAGCCTTTAAATAATGAAGCATGAGAAGACTCTTTATATTTATTAACTATTTCATTAACTACATCACTAAAATCATTAAACGCACCTTGAAAGGCTTTAATGTCAAATTTTTGTTTATTTTTGACTCAAGAATCAAATAAATTGCGATGTTGAATAAAATACCCATTTTCTTTTTTCATTGATTCTATCTTGTCATCAACCTCTTCCCAACTTATGACCGATTCCGTATTTCCAAGGTCAATATCACTACGATCCAATTGATCATCAAAAACATAGAGATCATCCTTATGAAATTCCTGGTCAATTAAATATTCAGTCTGTTTTTGACATAAAAATTTATATAAAAGTAAACCTAAAATATAATCCTTATATTCATAGGCCTCAAGATTTTTTCGCAACCTATTGACACCATGTCAAATTTTTGCGCCAAGTTGCTGTTTAGTTATTTTGCTCATAAAAACCACCTGTAAATTAAAAGAATTATATCATATTAAGGAATTTTCATAACTTTTTCCACATAAAGTTTACAAATGTCTTTTTGCAAATTTTCTTTTTTCCTTTAATTTAGCCCAAAAATAAAAAAAGAAAAATAGTAAAAATATACTAATTTACTGTTACTTGTACAAGTTTTTTTTTTTTTTTTATTTTTTTCTTCTTTTTAAAAAAGTTGTGGTATAATTAATATCGATTTCATATATATTATGAGATTTTTAAGATAACTAAAAATATTTTAAAAATATTGGTTCAATTCCCATCTCATAATAATTCTAGCAACCGGTGCGCCGGTATGAAACCAAGCGTAAGTTTAAATAAAAAAACTTACGCTTTTTTATTTACAACAATTTGCACATTTTGAATTGGAGTAAATCCCTTCTTTTGATTAGAAGGATAAAAATCTTTTATTAATTTTGTTAAATTAAAATCTTCAGTAACAAGTGGAATTCCGCCTGATAATGAAATATTTGTGTTTAATTTGTCGTAATAATTTTTTTCTATTCGTGAATTATTATCGTAAAAATTGTTAATTAAACCAAATCCATTAATAAATTGGAGTTCACCTTTTTCGTTAAAAACACCTGAACCAGAAGCGCCAGGTCCGTTGTTTGTATAAAAATACAATGATAAGCGTGAAAAATTTTGCTGGGGATCTGAGGCATAAACACCTTTGAAATTATTTTTCATAGGTTTTGACTTTGGTCAAAAAAGTCCTACATTAAAATCATAGGTTGAATCGCCTTTTTTTCAAACTTTTTCTGAAATTTGAACAGGTTTTTCTTTGACCATTTTTTCTCAGAAATCAATAAAATTTTGATAAGTTGCTAGAAAATTTTCAAATTTTGACTCAATTGAATTATTTTTAGCACTATTACCATCAGGTATTGTTTGATTTTGTTGAATTTTTGCTAAGATATCGTTTTTATTTTCTGTATAAAATTTAGCTAATTTTCTTAAATCATCAATAAACTTTTTGTATTTAAAATAAAAAACTCCGACATCAAATTTTTGATTATCAAAATCAGAAGGAATTTCAAAATAATCATTGTAAAAATTAATAAGAAATTCTAAAATTTTAACTTGATCAAAGTCGCTAATTTTTTTTTCGTAAATTTCTTTTACATAAAAAAGTAATGCTATATTATCCCTATCGAGGCTATAAATTTTTCCATCTTGATATCATTCAAGAAAATTTCCACCTAAGGTATTTCAGAATCTTATTTTTTGTGTTTTAATTTCGAAATTTTCATCGTTGTATTTATAACTTTCCAAAGGTCTTAAAACGTGATTATTTGTAATTAATAATGTTTTTTCATTATTAGAATCTAATATTGCAGCAGTTCCGGTCTTGAATTTTACGTTTTTTTGGTAAATTCAATCATATTCTTTCGAATTTAAAGGTTGGGCATATGCGCCAATTTTATCAAGTTTAAATATTTGATTGCGGGCTTTTGAATCAAATATTGTAAATTTTTGATTCAAAATATTAGATTTAAAGGTATTATTTTCTTCAATTAAATTATCGACTAAAGGATAATTTAAGTCATAAATTAATAAATTATTATTTTTTGGGCCAAGAAAATTTTCATCACTTTCTTTTGTGACAAAGTTATTTTCAGTATTAAATTTAAAGCGCTCATAACCTTCAGGGAAAATAACGTTATTTTTTGTTATTTTTTCAAGATCTAAAAGCGAAAGTTGCTCAAAAAAACTTTCTCTTTGTCCATATTCTTCGATTAGATCTTGACTTTGATCACTAAAAAAATCATTAAATTGGTCAATTTCAGCTAAGTAATCTTTGTTAAATTTGCTTTCACTGTCAACTTTTTCGCTTTTGTCTGATTCAAGTAGTAAATCAATGCCACTAATTTTTTTTACAGGGGCCGTAGAATGATTTAAATAATTGTAGGTAAAAAAAGCAGTAACTGAAACTGCGCTTACAAAAAATAACGCAAAAATTGAAAATAAAATCTTTTTTTTCCTTGTCATAGGTCCCTTTTATATTAATGGATAATTTAATAAATTATATATAAAAATGCTGAAATACAAAAATAAAACATAGAATATGGTGCAAAATAAAACAACTAAATGCAAAATATGGTAAAATTTAGTTAATTTTTATTTTATTAATATATTATTAAAAGAAAGTATTTTAATGAAAAAAAGCATTTTTTTGACTTTTATGGCTTTAGGTTTTTTAGTTTCTTGCGGCAATACTAAAATAGAATTTAGTCCTATTAATTCTAATCCAGGTTTTCAGGATCAGGTTAATCCCAAAATAAACCCGTATGTTCTTGAACTTGTTGATGAAAATTACACTTATTCAAACTTTAAAGCAAAATATCAGCAAATTTTTAACCAAATTAAAAGCAAAAATGTTGATGAATTCCCTTTTGCTTGTGATAATGGTGCGAGAAATTGTTTAAAAGACCAAGAAATTAATTATCTTGTTGTAAAACAATTAGTAAAAGAAAAAATTCTTAATTTTAGCCCTATTGCTGATTTGCCTTTGCCTGAAAATATCCCTAAAATACAGGTTAGTTTTATTTCAATGCTGTCAAAATTTTTTGATCAAGATAAAAAACTTACTTTACACCTCGAATTTGGCCACTATCATTCAAGTCAACCACACATAATTCAAGATCAAAATTTTACATTAACCTTCAAAAAATAAATATTAAATTGTCCGTAATTTTAAAAGGAGAATAATGCAATCTAATAAAAAAATTCACGAATTTTTGGAAAAATTAGATATTAAACCAAATTCAATAGACATTTATGTTCAATCATTAACACATAAAAGTTACAACTTTACAAATCCATCAACACCGCATTATGAAATGTTAGAATTTTTGGGAGATTCGGCAATTCATTATGCTGTAACTCGGGCAATCTATGATAATTTTTATAAAAATGAAGGTAATTCAACTCAACTTCGTGCGGTACTTACTTCGACAAATTATTTAGCTAAAGTCTGTCAAGATTTAGGGTTAATTGAGCTTGTATTTTTAGGTAAAGGTGCATCAGAAATTCGTGAAAACAACAAGTTAAAAGCCGATGTTTTTGAAGCATTTTCAGCAGCAATTTTACTTGATCAAGGTTTTGATAAGCTTAATGAATTTTTGGCAAAATATTTGTATAATGGCGTAAATTTTGCATGCGAAAAAGAGTACAAAGACCCAAAATCAATTTTTCAAGAAAAAATTCAATCTTTTTCTTCACTTAGTAAAATTAATTATTTACCAACTCGGCTTGCTGATGGGACTTTTCGCGTTGACCTAATTTGGGAAGAAAAAAAATACGGCACTGGCTACGGAAAATCTATTAAAGAAGCAGAATTTAATGCCGCAACTAACGCACTCAACATTTTTGCCGTTGACACAGATCAATAAAAACTTGAAGATACTCGTTACTAAAGAATGATTTTTTTTGCAAAAATAGTAGAAATATTTTACTAATTTCGTTTGAAAGTATTCCTTCTAATTTTGCAGGATAATTCATAATTTCCTTATTTTCAAGGAATTCTTCGCGATCAACAATATCAAAACTTTTTTTATTATAAATTTTAATATCGATATCAAAATCAACAAATTTGATAGTATTTTCTTCAAAAATAAAATCTGAAGCTAAATTTATATAGTAATGATAACTAAAATGTTGACCCGGTTTAAAAGTAATAATTGCATTATGCATTGTTTTTTTTGGAAAAACAAAAATAGTCGGTTCAGAAAAACGTCATGATTTTGTCCCGTATTTTTTCACAATGCTGCCATTTAAACTAACAACAACATGAGTAAGTGAATTTGAAATTACTCTTGCATTTGATCATTGGCGATACAAAAAGCCATTATATTTATAGGCTTGAATGTTAATTATTCTTTCTGGATAAAGTTCTTGAAACGAGTTTTTTTCTATCATTTTTTTTAATCCTTTTTTTATTTTTAAATTATAATATTTTATACTAAATTTTTATTATAATTTACCATTAAAACAATGAATTTAACAACATTTAGAACAAATATTAAACAATTTTTTAGAGCGAACCATAAAATATTTCGATTTACAAGCTTTGAACTCGTAATTTCAGGATATTTAATGGCAATGTTTTTAATTATTGCTTTTATAATTAAAACTAGTCTTCCAAGTAGATTTAACTTAGCATTTGAACTTCCATTTTACGTTTTGATAGGAATAATTTTAAGTTGGTTCAAAGGCGCGATAGTTGCTTTTACATTTGATTTTGGAAAACTTTTGCTTACAAGTCGCATTTTTTTCTGAACCCCAGAATATGGAATTATCCCGATTTTAGTTGCAATTTTTTCCTCGTTGGCTTTTAATTTTGCAAGTAAAAATAAAAAAGTATTAATTTTTATGTTAATTTTAACTTATCTAATAACTTTTTCAGTGTTTATTTTTTATTTTTTTACAAGTGAGTCTGAAATTCAAAAAGTCGCAAAAGGTTGAAGAAGGTTTTTTAGTAAAAATCTAGTTCTTTTATTAATAGGGATTTTTGGAGTTATTTTATTAGCATTTACAACATTCCTAATAATTTTATATTGAAAAAAACCGACTCAGAAATTTAAAAATGCTTTAATAACGCTTTTTGTGCTTAGTTTTTGCTTTGTCGTTTTTCGTTGATTATGGCATCCGTTTGCATTTGTGCAATATTATAATCGTTTCTTGAATCGAACCGGAAGAGATAGACTTATTGAAGAATATTTTTTCTTTTATTTAACACCAATAATTTTAAAATCAACAATTTCATTTCCAATTTATTCACTTTTTTTGATAAACATAGTGCCATTAATTCAATTTTTAAACGATAAACATAATTTTCGCTGAAAATTTGGTTATTAAGATTTTTTTCTTGGGAAAAAAGGTTTTTCAAGTTTTTCAAAAACAATTTTGTCAAATTTATCTAATTTTGTAATTAATTCAAAACTTGTGGTTTTTATTCCTAAAAAATCAATAATTTTTTCAACAGTTTTAGGCATAACGCAGTTTAGACATGCTGAAATCGCATAAATTCCATTTAAAACTAAAAGTAAACTTGCACCTAATTTATCTAAGTTTTTTTCGTTTCATAATTGTTTGATATCAAAATAACCGTTTAAATTTTTTGCTAGATCAATTATTAGTTTAAAGCCCTTTTCAAGCTGAAAATTAGACAAATTTTCGGAAAATAAGTCAAAGCTTAACAAAATTTTTTCATAATAACTAATATCTGTTCAATCTAAATCTTCAATTTTAAATTGCAAACCGTTATTAAAATATTTCAAAACAAGTGCAATTGTTCGACTAATTAGATTTCCATATGTGTTGACAAAAAATGAATTATATAAACTTTCTAATAATTTTTTGTCAAAAATACTATCATTTTCAGTACTTATTTGACTTACAAAATAAAATTTAATAATTTCAGCATCAAATTCATCAAGTAATTCAAGAGGATTAATTACATTTCCTTTTGATTTTGACATTTTTCCTTCAGGAGTTATGAGTCAGCCGTGAGTCAAAATTGTTGATGGCAATCTGAAATTTAATGATTTTAAAAAAATCGGCCAATAAATACAGTGAAAACGAGCTATTTCTTTTCCAACAACATGAACAATTTCATCAGCCTGGTTTCAAAAATTTTCACTATGTGGTGAGTCGATATTAATTTGGTCGTCAAAAATTGATAAATAGCTAAAAAGAGCATCAAGTCAAACATAGATAGTTTGATCTTGAAATTTTTCAAGATTTATTCCTCATTTTAAATTTTTTCGGCTAACGGATAAATCTTCTAAACCTTTTTGGAAAAAATTTTGTCTTAGCTCATTTGCGATTTTTTTGTCAGAAATGAAATTAGGATTAGCGTCTAAATAATTTTCTAGCCATTTTTGGAATTTACTGATTGTAAAAAAATAAGAATTTTCTTCCACTAATTCCATTTTTGCGCCGCTAACTGGGTGGAAAAATTCGTTGTTTTTTTCGATACATTGAACTTGAGATAAAAATTCTTCGTCACTTACAGAATAAAGACCTTGATATTGACCTTGAAAAATATCGTTATTTTCGTACATTTTGTAAAAAATTTTTTTAACAAAATTTTTATGACTTTGACTAGTTGTTCTTAAAAAATAATCATAGTCAATGCCAAATTTTTGCCATAAAATTTTAAATTTTTCCACATTTTTATCAACAAAAGTTTGGGGATCTAAACCTGACTGATGGGCTAAACGACTTATTTTGTGGCCGTGTTCATCAGATCCTGTTAGCATTAGTGCGTCAAAACCTTGCATTTTTTTAAAATTTCTGAACACTCATGCTAAGGTCGAACTATAAAGATGACCAATATGAAGATTTCCACTAGCATAGTAAATAGGAGTTGTGATGTAAAATTTTTTAGCCATTTTTAACCTTTCGGGCTACATAAAGTTTCTGAATTTCTTTGCGATAAACATGTTCATTTTTATTATTAGGGTGTAAATATAGATTATGTAGGAATTGGGTTCCCCACTGAGCGTTAAAATCTGATTCAACCAAAACAAATTTGGGACTAGATCCCACTCTTGCCATTACAAATTGAACACGCTTTGGCTCAAATCGACCCTGACGCAAACATTCTATCACATCAATAAATCTCTCGATTGGCAAAACCAGCGATAATCTTCCTTTGTCTTGAATAATTTTACTTGCCCCGAGAATTAATTGCGATAAATTAAGGCTAAATTCATAAATTGCATTTTTAAACTCAGGGCTAACATTTCGGATTTTTTTTGTTCCGACTTTAAAATAAGGAGGATTAGCAAAAATTAAGTCGTATTTTCGTGACTGTTTTTTATTATGTTCAACTCAAAATTGATTGAAATCAGCACAAATTAGATTAATTTGGCTTTCTTTTTTATTAATTTCAACGTTTTTTTTAGCTAAATTAACGGCTTTTTCATTAATTTCAATTGCATCAATAGTTAAATCTTTTTTTCGATGAGCAACAAAAATTGCTAGTGCTGCGTTATTTGTTCCTATTTCAAGTGCTAGTTTTACTCTTTTAGTTAAGGTGATGAAATTTCCTAGCAAAATAGTATCAACTGAATAATTAAAACTTGTCTTGTCTTGTCAAATTTTGAGGTCATCATTATAACCCAAATTATTCAATTCAAGATTATTTTTCATATTCAAAAGTTATTAATTTTGGATTTTTACGATAAAAACGACCAAATTTAGCTAATTTTTTGCCATTTAACACTGTTGCATCGGCGCTAAAATGATTTCGAATTTGAAGCATATATTCACCAACACCGTATAAATCTACAGGGGCGTTTTGTTCTTCTAATTCTCTAATTTTCATAGGATTTAATCCTGATGAGGCGATAATTTTTACGTGTTGACCGTTATTTTTATCTAGCTCTTCACGTAGTTTTTTTATTAATTTTGCATTAATTCCAAATTCGTCTTTTTTAGGATCTTCGAACATTTGATCGGCAATATTTGAAGAAGTATCAATTCTAACTCCGGCTAAATTTTCACCAAATTCAGCCAAAACAGCTAAGGATTCTTCAATTACATTGTTGTTAAAATCTACTAATGCTACCAGTGGTTGGTCTGGGAAAATTTTACGGTAAGCTTGAGAAGTTTTAATAAGATCACCGTCAAAATTTTGAATTAAAGAGTGAGGCATTGAGCCAAAATTTTTAGTAGCACTTTTTCCTGATTGAGCTAAATTGCTAAATATCGAAATACCACCTATTTTTGCTGCTTTTCCGTCAATTTGGTGCATCAAATAGTGATCAGAACGATCGGCCATAAAGATTATTTCTTTATCATTTGCTGCTTTTTTGCATAAAAAAGCATTTGTTGCTATTGAAGTTGAGCGGCTTAAAATTCCATCAATAATTCCTTCAACATGACCAAAAAGATGTAAAGGACCCTCTAATTCAAGAACTATTTCACGTTTTTTTACACGAGTTCCATCTTGTAAATAACGAATTTTATATTTTTTATAATCAGTATTATCTACTAAAAATTTTAAAACTTCATCCATTCCGCCAATAACGGCAAAATCTCTACGTTGGAAAAACTGTAAAATAACAATATTTTTCGGATTAAATTTTGCAAGTATTTTTTGACTATCAAGAAAATAGTCAGATATATATTTATTGAATTTTGACATAATAATTGAGTTGATAAAATAATAGTAAAACTACAATATTATTATACTATATTTCCGTCGATTTGCCCACAAAAAAAATTTTTTAAAAAAAATAATACAAAAACACCTTTTTGTTATAAAATTTTGTTTGCGTACTAAAATTTTATAATTTTTAAAGGTGTTTTATAAGCTTTAATAAAAGTTAAATCAAAACTAATTTGCTTAGAAAATACTAAATTTGTTATCGAAGGCAAGATTTAATTTTGCTGCTTTTTTGCTTTCATAACTATGCTTTTTCTGACTTGCAATTATACCAATTTCAATTTGTTTATCTAATTTTGTGTTTGTATACACGCCATAAGAAAATTTTAAGTCTGGTTTGAAATTTTTTCTAATTGTGTTAAGAACATCGTTAATTTCGGTTTGTAAAATTGAATTGTTAGCACTAATTGTTATTAACATTTCCTCGGAAGATGAGAGATCAAATTCGACAAAATGGTTTTTAAAGGCATTTTCAGTTGCAACTATTGCCCTATTTGAACCAATTGCACTTGCATATCCGACAAAAACAAAATTATTGTTGGATAAAATTGACTCGATGATTGAACTGTTAACATGAATTAATGCATTTTGTTGACAAATAGCTTTTGTTAGAATTGAAATTTTCTTTTGAATAGTCACTGCTATTAATTGAAGAACATTTTCAACTATAAGACTCGGAAATGTTGAACTTATTTCTTCTGGTGAAATTAAAATTAATGAATCAACAATTTTTTTCAAATTTTGAAGCACGTCAAAACTTGTTTCGCGTCTAAATTTTGACTCATTTTCAGAAGGATTTGTTGCTAAAACTATTATAATTATATTCATTTTTTGAGCAATTTCAGCTACTTCTAAAACCGCTCCTGATCCAGTTGATCCGCCTAATCCGACAATCAAAAAGAGAATTTTGACCCCAGCAAGAATAGATTGAATTTCTAAACTTTTATCTTTCACTGCTTGGTTTGCTTTTTTCCAGTCATATCCAAAATTTGATTGACTAAGAATTAGTGAATTTTGATCGCTAAAATTGAAATTAGAATATTCATCTCGTGAATTTATAAAAAATTTTGGAAAGTTAGCTTGATCTAAATTGAGACTTTGAACAATTTTAGATCCAAAATCACCTAATCCCATTAGCATAATTTTACTACATCTTTCCATAGTATTTTTACCTATTTTTCAATTTTTCTTTTTTTATGAATTTTTAATTAAAACTCGTAATTTAGCTGATTTTGCTCTTGGATTTAGCAAAACTTCTTTTGGTGATGGTCGAAAAACTTTCGTTGAGAATTCTGGATCACCTTTTTTAAAAAAATCTTGCTTAGACTTGTTAACTAAATTTAAAAATGCATCTTTGACAATTCGATCCTCTAGCGAATGGAAGCTAATAATTAAAACTTTTGAACCGTGCTTTAAGAATTTTGGTAACTTTTTTAACAACATTTGCAGAGATTCAAGTTCATTATTTACTTCAATTCGCACAGCCTGGAAAACATTTTTGACAAAGTTTTTTTTAGATAACGCCAGTGCTGGAATAACTTTTTTGACAATTTTAGTAAGATCAAAAGTAGTTTTCAAAGGTCTATTTTCAATGATTGCTTTTGCAATTTGCCGCGCAAATTTTACTTGTCCGTATTTGTAAAAAATCTGAGTTAGTTTTTCTTCAGAATATTGATTTAAAACTCAAGAAGCATCAAGAGATTGACTTGTGTCCATTCTCATATCTAAATTGCCATCTTTAGAGTAAGAAAAGCCACGCTCAGGATTATCAATTTGAGGTGAAGAAACACCTAAATCAACAATAAACCCATCTATATAATCAATTCCCAATTTTTCTAAGTGATAATCAAAGTTTACAAAATCTGAACAAATAAAATCAACATTTTGACTAATTGCAGTTAATTTAGATTTAGTTTCGTCTATGGCTTGGATATCTTTATCAAAAACAATCAGTTTTCCCGTTGTTAATTTTTCAAGAATCGCCTTGGAATGTCCGCCACGCCCTAAAGTTAAATCAACATAAAATCCTTCGGGATTAATTTCAAGAGCTAAGATAACTTCTTCTAACAAAACTGGAATGTGCATTTTATAATTCAACTCCCGATTTTAGCAATTCTTTTTCTAAATCAGCGGTGACATCACTGTCAGAAAACTTTGCAAAAAATTGATCGTATCTTTCTTCAGGCCAAATTTCAATTTTGTTATTAACCCCTAATAAATAGATTCTTTTTTTGACAGCGGCCAAGTCAAGTAAATTTTTGGGAATTAAAAATCTACCTTGCTTATCGACAGAAACTTTGACGGTATTTCCAAAAAAATATCTTGCAAAATCACGAAGTCGTGGATCTAATGAGTTTGCTTTTCCAATTTTTTGGGCAATAATATCAAATTCGGTTTGGCTTCTGATCTCGAGAATTTTTTCCAAATTAGCTGAAATATAGAAGTCACCTTCAAGTTCATCACGAAAAGCAGGAGGTAGCACAATTCTATTTTTTTCATCTAATATTCTGAAAACAGTTCCAAACATTTTTTATCTCCACTGTCAACCACAATTATACACTAAAACCCATTTCAAAGCAAAAAAAATTAATTTTTTTTATTTCTCGTTTTTTATTTGAGAAAAATGACAGATTTTAGGGGGTATTTTTTAAATTTTTTGGATTTTATTAGTGGAGTGAAGTGGGAGTAATTTTTATTAAAATCAACAAAAAATTTAAAAATATAGAACTTTTATGATCAAAAGTTCATTTTTTTGGGTTAAAAAAGGTATTTTTATGTTGATTTTAGAAATTATTTCAGTTATTGAGGTTAATTCTTAAAAAAAATTGATATTTTGAAAAAATTTTTAAAATAATGATCTATTTTTAAAAATTTAAATTAAATTACAGTTTCTTCAAAAAAATGCAATTTTACCGAATTCAAATGAAGAAAATTAAGCTTAACTATTTTGCTTATTATATATTATATAATTAGTGTTGTTTTTGATGCCTGAGTTTTGTATTGTAAAATTTCTAATTTTATTAATACAAGTTTTTATAATAATAAAAATACCGAATCATTAAAAACATGCGTTTTTTTATCATATTTAATTAAATAGAAAAAAATAATTAATATTAGTTATAAATTGGTAAAATTTAATGAAGAAATTGAAAAAGGTGCTAATATTAAATTAACTTTTTTAGATTTAAATTAAATTTGTAAAATAAATAGGTTAAATAGTTACACAGGAGAATTTAATGAATCAAAATCACGACCAAGAAAAAAATAATCAAAAAATAAACGACCAAAATCAGTCTAATTTTTATAATTCAAAAAATTACAGCACTAACAAATCTCATAATTCGAATTTTGCTTCCCGTGATCGCAAATATCAACATTATGGTAATTTTCAAAAACCCAATTATAGTCAAGATTTAAAAAATAACACCACTAATCCATTTCAAGGAGATGATAGTCAGAAATTTGTAGATCCAAAAGATATCGAAATTCAGGCCCAAAATAGCCCTCAATATGATCATCAATCGGAAAAATACGTTAGTTATCAGCCTAATTATCTAAAATCACAGCAAAATTTAGAAACAACCCAAGAGCAAAAAAAGGAGTCAAAAAATTTACTTCAAAAAGTTACAAAATCAAAAAAATCTAACCAAATTAATTTTTCATGACTTTTGCATGATGATGAAAATCAGTTTTTTTACTTCCTGTCTGATTCAAGATCTGTAGCTGAAATTAGCGATTTAAATAAAAAAATGCAATATCGTGAAAAGCATTCGGCTTGAACTTCAAGTTTTTACCAGCTTAATTCAGATATTTTTCAAAAGCATGAAAAAAGAACCAAAACTAAAATAAATCCTGTCGAAAAACTTTGAAATAATATCTCTTTTACTGCTAAGTCAATTTATTATTCAATTTCAACCTTGCTAGTTTCGATGTTAATGCTTATTTTTTGATTATTTTTTGCCGGAATTAGTAATTTTCAATTCTGACAGTATTTAGCATTTGTTGGATCATTTGTTCTATTTTTAGTAATTATTCAAACTTTGGTTTATTTTAATAATTTAAAAAACCGCAAAAGGCCAAGAAAATTAATTTTTTATTATATTGCCGATTCGATTTTTTTACTATTAAATTATATTGTAAGATTAGTGTTTTTACTTAGCCCGCTTTTTAGTCATAAATTGATAGTTTTAAATGTTAATTCTGAAATAATTGGTCAAAATTTAGCGCAACTAAATCCTTATAGTCAAATTTTATATTATGTTTTTTGGTTTCCAGCACTAAGCTACTTTTTTGGCCTAGGATTTTTTATCCTTATTAAGTGGTCTGAATTTGTCAAAAACTTTTGATTTACCTTTGCTATTTTTAAAATTTTGACTTATCAAAAATTGGCAAATGAATATAAAATAAGACATGATGATGAAAGGCTTGCTAAAAAATTAAAAGATAAATGGATTGAATTGTACAAAATTGGACGTCCATTAGGTAATTTTTTACATCCTTCATTTATTTTTGCTTATAAACAAATTAAAATAGACCCAAATCTTCCAATTGAAGAGCAAGAAAAACTAGTAAATGATGTTTTCCATATAGTAACTGAGGATGTTGCCAAATATCGCTAGTCTAAAAAAAAAAAAAAAATTAAAAAAAATTATCAAATCAAAAAAAATATGTTATAATTAAAAAGCTGCAATGCACCGGGGGGTTTGCAGAGCGGCCAAATGCGGGTGGCTGTAACCCACTTTCTTCGGATTCGGGGGTTCGAATCCCTCACCCCCCACCATTTTGCCCCATAGCCAAGCGGTAAGGCAACGGTTTTTGGTACCGTCATTCGTTAGTTCGAATCTAACTGGGGCAGCCAAATGTTAATTCACCATTTTTTTAATTATTTATTTTATGAAACGTCCCGAAAAGATAACGCCAAGTAGCGAAGATTTTGCAAAATGATATGTTGACGTTATAACTCAGGCGAATTTAATGAGTTACGGTCCAATTAAAGGAACGCTTTACTTTAAACCTTTTGGTTATTCAATTTGAACTAATATAACTAAAATAGTAGATGCATTTTTTGCTTCCCAAGGTGTAAAAAATGTTTATTTTCCGCTTCTTATACCTGAAAGTTTTATAGAAAAAGAAAAACAACATATTAAAGGTTTTGCGCCAGAATTATTAACAATTACTCATGTTGGCCAAAAAAAACTATCCGAAAATATTTATATAAGACCAACTAGCGAGCTCCTTTTTGCTGATTATTTTCGAAATGAAATTGCTTCAAATAACATTTTACCGTTAAAATTAAATCAGTGAACTCAAGTTTTAAGATGAGAAAAAACTACTAATCCATTTTTACGAAATACTGAATTTCTTTGGCAAGAAGGTCACACAATTCATTCAGATAAATTAGAGGCTCAAAATTTTACTAAAAAAATAGCTAAATATTATAAATACTTTTTAGAAAATTATCTTGCTATACCAACAATATTTGGTAAAAAAACTAATCGCGAAAAATTTGCCGGTGCTGTTACAACTTACACTATCGAGTCAATGATGCAAAATTTCCGCGCGCTTCAATCGGCCACATCGCATTTTTTAGGCCAAAATTTTGCTAAAAATTTTGGAATTCAGTTTAAAAATAACAAAAACGAATTTGAGACACCGTATCAAACATCTTGAGGGATTTCAACCCGTCTAATTGGCGCTCTAGTAATGGTTCATAGCGATGATAGTGGTTTGGTTTTGCCACCAAAAATTGCCCCTTATAAGGTAGATATTCTTGAATTTTTTGCAAAAAAACATCCTGAAGTAAAAGCTTTTTCAAAAAAAGTAGCTAGAATTCTTAAACAAAGAAAAATTACCTATCAAGTAGATGAATCAGATGACCAAATTGGCTTTAAAATAAATAAGTCTGAAGTTTCTGGCTCACCAGTTCGAATTGAAATTGGGCCAAATGATGTAAAGAAAAATCAAATTTGCCTTGTTCGGCGTGATAACCGCCAAAAAATTTATTTTAATCTTGATGAATTAAAAGACAAATGCCCTAAAATTCTTGATGAAATTCAAAAAAATCTGTTTGAAAAAGCTAAAACACGCATAATTGAAAATACAGTTTTTGTAACTTCATATGAGGATCTTCAAGCAGAAATACAAAAAGGGAAATTTGTTATTGCTCCTTTTAATGAAAGTTCATTAAAAGAGAAACAAATACAAGATGAAACTACCGCAACAGCTCGTTGTATTTTGCCAAAAAATTCAATATTTAACATACCACAAAGCGGTAATTCAATATTTAGCGGCAAAAAAACTACTAGATTTGTCTTATTTGCAAAGTCTTATTAATTTTTTTCTTTTTATATATTGCAAAAAAGCAATAATGTGGTATCATTTATAAAAAAAGGAGATATTATGCCAATCTTTGATATTCACTCAACTGATGACATTAATCAAAAAATTCAAACAAGTAAGTCAGCAATTCTCGTATTTCACCAACCTGGATGCGGAGCTTGTGTTCTTTATGAGCCTTCAATAGATCAAATGAATGATAAATATGGAGTAAATGGTCTAGTTATCATTAGAACTAACGTGCGTGAAAATATTTTATTTGCACGTGATAACCAAATCCAAGGAACTCCAACAACATTATTTTATAAAGATCACAAACTTGTTCATCGTCTTGAGGGTTATGTTCCTGCTGATGTATTAGAATCAGAATTAAAACATTTTGATTTAATTTAATATCTTAATTTAATCCTCGTTATTTTTAATACAAAAAAAAGCAATTTCATTCAAGAAATTGCTTTTTTTTGTATTTTAGAAATTATATTAAAAAGGTTTATAAGGTAAACTTATTGTTGCAAATGAGTTATTTTTAGATTGAATTAAAATTCTATTAAATTTATAGCCCTCTTGTAATGCAGCTTGAAATTTATTTAACGAAGTATTAAAAGTGGTATCCACAACTTTTCTCGCTTTTGTCTGATCATCTTTCATAAATTCAGCTTTTAACTCGACATTTGCATCAGTGTTTATTCAATTTTTTAAAAGTTGAGTTTTAGGATCAATTCAAAGCGAAGTATCTTGTTTAACTATCGCAATTTTTTTCTCAAACCAAATGTCACCTTTTAAATCATCAGGGAATTGATCTTGCGAAATTTCTTCAGAGCCAACTTGAATTTTTTTGAGCGATCACTTATAGTCGTATTGTAATTTTCCGGCTGTGTTAAAAATTACGGTTGAATTATTTATGATTCCATTAACTTCTGGAGTGATTTTAGGAGGATTATTTGTTGGATCAGCTCCATCAATTTCACCTTCAAAATGGGCCACTACGCTTGTTGCATTTTTGAATTTATCATTTTTAATAGTAAAGACATAATTACCATTTACATCAAAACTTACACTTGGTCCTAATTTGTCGGCGATTTTCGCACTCGTTTCTTGTGTTGTTTTTTGTTTGTCTCCTTCATTTGTTTGATTAACGCTACAACTTGCTGCTACTAAAAAAACAACGGGAGTTGAAAAGATAAATAAATTTTTTAATTTTGCTAGCTTGCGTGCCATTTACACCTCTCGATTTGTTTGATATGTTAAATTATACCATTTTTTTTAATATTTTTTAGAAATTGGTAAAAAATATTAAAAATCAATAAAAAATTATAAATTCTAATTTTTTAAAAAAACCAAAATCAAATTAAAATGATTTTGGTTTTAAAGAAGATAAAATTAGACTGTAAAAGTTTAGTTTTGCTTAATTATTAAGGATTCATGTTCCATATCGGGATGTTTTTTGATATTTAAATAATCAAGCACTGTTGGGGCAATATTTGCGAACCTTGAGTTTGTCAGTTTGATGAGGAAAATTCACTTTTTATTGAATACAAATATGCAAAAACACCCGGATTTACGGGTGTTTTTGATGATAAAATCTTAATTTTTATTATTTTAAAATTAGTCTTTTGCAAAAAAAAAAAAAAAAATGCTTGGTCTAAGAAAAAATTATGTTATAATAACCATCACTTAAGAATAAATTAATAAATTTGATATTGAATTAAGGGGGGATTAGTTATGTTTTTTGTCTAAAAAAACAGAAAATGCAAATTATCCATTATATTTTTAAATATGATGGAATGCCTTAAATTTAACCGTTTAGAAATCTATATAAATTTAAGGTTTTTTTATTGTTCTTTCAAAACTTCACATATTTTTTTAGGCTCAATGGAAATAAAAACGAGTTTTCTATTTGCATTGAGTTTAAATAGTAGTTGTATTTTTTTTATTATTTTTGCTATTTTATCCAAAAAAGTTAAAAAGCGCCCAAAAATTGGACACTTTTTAAGATTATCTCATCAAACTGGAAAACTCGGGAAAAAATTATAAATTTTAATTTTTTAAAAAAACCAAAATCAAGCAGAAATGATTTTGGTTTTAAAGAAGATAAGATAGTCTGTAAAAGTTTAGTTTTGCTTAATTATTAAGGATTCATGATCCATATCAGGATGTTTTTTGATATTTAAATAATCAAGCACTGTTGGGGCAATATTTGCCAATCTTCCGTTTTTTAATTTCAAACTCTTATCACTTGAAATTAACATAACGGGAAATACGGTATGTTTTGTTGATGGCTTATTATTTTCATCCTCAGTAAGTTCGGCATTACCATGGTCGGCAGTAATAAAAAAATGAAAATTATTTTCTTTTGCTCAGTTGTGAATTCGACCAATTTGTGAATCTAAAATTTCAACTGCTTTTATAGTTGCTTTTAAGTTTCCTGTATGTCCAACCATATCTGGATTTGCAAAATTGACAATAATAAGCTCATAATTTTGACCAACTTGGATTAATTTATCTGTAATTTCAACAGCAGACATTTGCGGATAATCAGCATAAGACTCAACTTTTAATGAATCAACAAGAATTCGGTCAGAATTTTTTAATTCAAGTTCTACGCCGCCGTCAATAAAGAAAGTTACATGGGCATATTTTTGGGTTTCAGCAAGTCGAAGTTGTTTTAATCCTGCCTCATCAGCTACTTTTCCAAGTGGATTTTTGACTTTCATTTCCTCAAAAGCAATATCGCAATTTATCCCTTCATATTTCATCATTGACACAAAAGTGTCGATTTTTACAGGATATTTCGGTTTAAAATTGTATAAATCTGTTTGCAAAATTAAATGTGAAAGTTGTCTTGCACGATCAGGACGAAAATTGAAAAAAATAACCCCATGATTGTCGTTAAGAAAATCATTTTTATTAACCTGCAAATTTATTGCCGGTTGTAAAAATTCGTCACTAATTCCTTTTTCGTATTGAGAATCAACATAATCAATTGGATTTGTGAAGGTATTTTCGGCTTTTCCACGAATAGAATTATATCCTAATTCAACACGGTCAAACATTTTATCACGGTCCATTGAATAAAAACGGCCAGAAATTGAAGCAATTTTGTAATTTTCAAAATTTTTCAATTTCTTTATTAATAAATTAAGATTTGGCTTAATTGATTCAGGGGCAACATCCCTTCCATCACCAAAAAGGTGCAAATTAAGTTTTTTAACACCAAAATCAGCGGCAAAATCAATTAGGGCAAAAAGGTGATCTTGATGTGAGTGAACACCACCAGGTGAAAAAAGTCCCATAATTTGCACTGGTGTGTCAGTTTTGATACTATGCTCAAAAACCTTAATAAATTTTTCATTTTTGAAAAACTCACCGGTTTTTAAAGCATTATTTATAATTGAAATTCCTGTATAGACAATAAATCCAGCCCCAATATTTAAATGGCCAACTTCTGAATTTCCCATTTGTCCTTCAGGGAGCCCAACTTCTTGACCTGAAGCGGCGATCAAACTATTTGGATAATTCTCAAAAAGGTGATCAAAAACCGGTGTTTTTGCAAGTGCAAAGCCGTTTCCTTGACTTTCAGGACGCAATCCAAGGCCGTCAATAATAATTAAAATAACTTTTTTTTTCATTATTTCCTACTTTTTAGCGTTTTTTACTGATCGCATAACCGCTCTAATTTGTGCCTCAGATGGTTTTCGACCCATTTGCATGTACATTGCACGAATCATGCCTTCAGTTATTGGTGGATTTTCGCGGATTTGTTTTTCAAACATTTTTTTTGAGACTATTAAGGCAATCACACCGCCAATAATAAATAAAATAATTCCAACACCAATAGTTATGCCAATTCAGCCACCAAGACCAACTCCGCCAGCTTTACCGACATTTGCGATAATTTGTTCTGAATTTTCTTGAAACAATTTAGCTATTTTTTCCATTTTTTTCCTTTAGTTTCGTATAGACTTTATCAGTAATGCTAAAATGTAATTTTACATTTTCTTCAAGGAAAATTGTCCCGTATTTCTGGATTTGCTCGAGACAAAAATTAACAATTTTTTCAATTTGATTTGAACCAGCCGGAAAAATTGCTTTTCATTTTTCTTGCCGTTTATTGAATTTTTGACTTAAGGCATGTTTTGCAATTATTGAGGCAGCTCCGACTTGTTTAATTTTTGTGTCGGCTTTTTTTTCTAAAATTAAGGGATATTTTTCAAAATTTCACTGCTGGATGTTGAAAAATTTACTTATTTTAGCAAAATATTGACTAAATTTTTGTGCTGAGACAAAACCATCAATGAAAATTTTATCAATTTGAACATCTTTAAAAATTAAAACTAGTTCGCTAAGCACTTTAAAATATAAAAAAGCTTTGATTTCATGTGAGTTTAGTCCTTTTTGGATCAGATCATTATAGTCTTTCATCTCTAAAGAGATAAATTTATAAGTAATTTTTTGGTCCAAAATTTCAAAAAGTTCACTAATTTTTTTTTCATTTAAAAGTTTTGAATCAACAATTTTTTCAATAAGTTGCCCTTCAATTTCTGACTGGCGAAAAACAGCGCAACAAACAGTTAAATTTGTAAAATACTCACCAACACCAACCTCATCACAGCCAATTACTAAATCATCAACCTGATAAAATTCCGGTTTAAACAAGATCATCTTCCTTCAAATTGATAATTTCTTTTTTGAGTTTTTCGGTTACTTTGTTTCTATTGAGTTTTCATTCAACAAAATTAATAATGATAATTGGATATTTTTTTTGTTGAATGAATTTGATTGCATCAAAATATTCAATATACTCTTTAGGTTTGCGATATTCGAGTGAATCTAAATAAATTCCAAGTAAAAATTTGCCTTGATCAAAAATAGCAACATCAATTTGCTCGGTTCCGACAATATAGTTGGTTTTTAGCTCTAAACTTGGAAAAAGACCAAAAAATTCTTCGGCAAATTCTTGTTGAAAATCGGCAAAAAAGCTTGATTTTGCAACATTTTTTAACTCTGAAAGTGAGAGTTGAGTTTTATTTTTACGTGAATAATTTATTTGTGATTGAACATCAAGGTCAAGGAAATTAATTCATGACTTAAAAATTTCTAGATCATCAGAGTTAGAAGTATTTTGAATTTCATCAGCATTTATTGACTTGCAAATTATCATTTTTTGACGGGCACGAGAGGTAGCAACATTTAGGGCGTTTTTTCCACCTTTTCGTGCTATATAAGTTGAACCAAATTTTGCACTTTGGTCGTAGGCAACTGAGACAATTACTAAATCAGCCTCATCTCCTTGAATATTTTCAAGACTATTTACAATAATTTTATCAGTATAGATTAATTTTTCAATTTCTGGATAAGATTCAAAAATTATTTTTTCAATTGCGTTTTGCTGATTTTTGTTAAAAGCCAAAATTATCATTGTTGCAAACTTGTTGATATTTTTTTGGGCAATATCAACAACTGCTTTTGCCTCAACAATATTTTGCTGTCCGTCTCACTGACCATTAACATTATGAACTTCAATTACATCATTACCTTCAAAATTATGATTATTAGCAATTTTAAGCTCTGAATCATAAAAATGACGGGAGTTAAAAGACATTAGTGAAGCATGATGTGAACGATAATTTTTGTCTAACATAATGTTAAAAACACCTTTGGAATGGGCATATTCTAAAATTGATTCAATATTTGCAAAGGCATCATCTTCTGATTCATCATTCATTTTTGAAGCAAACCAACGAATTGGTTGCATTTGTTGGTGGTCACCAACAAGAACTTTAATTTTTCCGTAAAATAAAAGTGGAAGCGCTTCTTCTAAAAACATTTGTGAAGCTTCATCAATAATAATATAATCAAAATAACGTTTTTCAAACATTACAAGTTCAATGTCAGGAGTTGTAATAATAACTGGGAACAAAATCTTAATAACTTCAGCATGTTTTAGTAAAAACTTGTAAGGAGACATTTTCTTTTTTTGTTTAACGCTAAGTCTGAAGCGAGTATAGAGCTGTTGAAATTCAGGGTCATTATTTAATTTTGCCAAGATTTCAAAGACTTTTTTTGCATGGTGAATAAATAAAGCCTTATCATCAAGAACTTCAACTTTTGGTTTTTTTACAAAATTGAGAAACTTTTCGAGATTTTCAAAATTAGAGATTTCTAATTTTGAAATTTTGTTATAAATGTTTTCCAAATTGTCATCATAATTAACTAGGTTTTCAAGAATTAAGTCAACGTCTTGGCGAAGTTCATTAGAAGCTGCATGCATTGCTTTTTCATAAATTTTTAATTTACGTTTGAGTTTTGACTCAATAATGTGTAATTTTAGACTAGTTCTTGAATGTGGTGATCTTTTTGGATTGATATTAATCGATTTATTTAGTTTAAAAAGAGTTTCAGCAATACTTAGTTTAAAAAAATTGTTTGCTTTTTCAATTGTTTTGTAGGCATCAAGTGTATTTGTTAAAGTTTCAATTTTAGGGAAAATTTTTTCTAAGAGTTCTAAATATTGGCGATCATCATCGGAGAAAACTTTAATTTCTTTAAGCTTCGATTCCATATTGAAATTTTCAATATTTTCGATATATTCTTCAATTGGCTTGTAAAAATCTTTATAATTTTCCAGTTTTTCATTAATAACAAAAAGACAGAAAAATGACATCATTTTTAGTCTTTTTCTTAAAACAACAAGGGCAATTTTTTTCTGTGAGCTAACAAGTGCAGTTCGATTTAGGGCAATAACATTTGAAATAATGTTTGCAATTGTTTGGGATTTTCCAGTTCCTGGAGGCCCTCAGATAATTGTGTTTTGTAAGATTGCCGAAATATGGGCACAATCTTGGGTAAAATTAGTGGGCTGAATTTTAAAAAATCCTGTAAATTTAGGTGAAAAAATTGATTTTTCAACATTGTTTCTGTATGTTGTTTTATTAATATCAACATCAATTAAGTTGTGAATTTCACCGGTTTTGATCATTTTTTCCATGATTTGACGTTGGTGTGATCCGCCAATGTTGAAAAATCCTAGAACAACTCCGGGGTGAAAATGTATTGTATCTTCTGGAGTTGAGACATCTTTTGCAATTTTTCCTTCAATGTTAGGAATTTCAAACTTATCATTATAAAATTTTTTAACATTTTCAATTACTTCTTCAATTGAAAATTCTGAAAAATCAAAATCAAAATTAAAGTCAATGTCAAGTTTCTTTAAAAATGCAAGTAGTTTATTATTTAGTTTTATATGTCCATCAGCATTAAGTCTTGGCACTGAATTTACAATTGTAACTTCACATTCTTTAACAAATAAAGGCCCAAAAAAACTTCGATCCTCAATTGACAAAGAAATATAGCAAAATCCGATGTGCAAAGGTCAAACATTTCGATCTCTAAGAATATCATAAGCTTTTTTGATCAAACGTTTTCATTTTGCCAGGCTTGTTTGTTTTTTATATGATATTTTATTTAATATGTCTTTTTTTGCTGACTGAAAATCAGAATTAAGCGCTCTTTGTGTAAGCGGGTTTAGTTTGTAGTCTGAATTTTTTAAGTATTCGACTAATTCATCTTTGTCTTGAATTGATTCTATTTTTTCAATAAAATCATCAAATTCACTTGTTGTTAATGACACAGAAGAAATTGGTGAAGAGATTAATTTTCTAAGATCGCTAGTTTTTAAAGCAGAAAATAAATCAATATAATTCTCGTTGTCAATTCTTGTAAAAAGTGCTGAATCTGCACGTTCAATTGTGATTAAATTTGCTAGTAAACGCTCGTAGCTTAAATTTTGATTTGTACCAGTTGAATTTTGAGTTTCACGGGTATGGGTTCCAAATTTTTGCATTTTTTTATGTAATTTCCTTAGGATTTTTTAAACTGTTTTTAAACTTATTCAAAATTATTTATAGCTTTTCAAATAGCCTTAGATTTATTACCAACTATTAAATTAATTTCGTTTAAACCAACAACAACACCTGAAATCCCTTTTAATTTTCCAATTTCATCAACATTGATACCTTCAGTTGATTTTAATTTAATTTTTAATCTCGAAACTGTAAAATCACATGAGTCAATATTTTTAATCCCGCCTAAAAATTTAACTAGATCATCGACTTTGAAACCGATTTTATCATCAAAAGTGAGTTCAGACTTTGTTTTATTATGTTTTTTTTTAATATGTTTAGCAAACAAACCAAAGCTAAAAATTTGCAAAAGAAAATAAATGATTTTGGAAATTAGCTTCATAATATCTTTTTAAATTATACTCATTTTCTAAAAAAATTGTATAATTATGCTAAAATTTTTTTGCTATGAAAAAAAGATTAGTAAGTGGAATAACTGCAACCGGAAACTTAACGATAGGAAATTTTCTTGGTTCAATAAAACCGAGTCTTTCGTTTCAAGATCAATACGAAAATTTTATTTTTGTCGCTGATCTTCATGCCCTTACTTTGCCGATCCAGGCAGAAAAATTAACCCAAAACCGAGCAAGTATTTTTGCATTTTATCTTGCATGTGGTTTTGATCCTGAAAAAACTGTGTTATTTTTTCAATCTGATGTTAGTGCTCACAGTGAACTTTTTTGACTTTTACAATCCCAAACAACAATTGGCGAGCTCTCAAGAATGACACAATTTAAAGATAAATCTCGTCAAAAACAGGAAAATAATACCGAAAAAGTTCCAACAGGTTTGCTAACTTATCCAATTTTAATGGCTGCAGATATTCTTTTATATAATCCTGATTTTGTTACCGTTGGTGCTGATCAATTACAGCATTTAGAACTTACACGAAAAATTGCTCACCGTTTTAACAAAATTTATAAAACAGATTTTGTTATTCCAAAAGCTATAATTTCCCAAAATACGCAAAAAATAATGTCACTTACTGATCCGACCAAAAAAATGTCTAAATCAACAAGCCAAAAAAACTCAGCAATTTTTTTAAGCGATTCGCCTCAAGAAGCCTATAATAAAATTCAAAGAGCAAAAACTGATTCTGAAAATAAAATTTATTTTAGCCAAGAAAAGCCTGGGATCAGCAATCTTTTGAATATTTTTATGGGTTTTACTGATAAAAATCAAGAAGAAACGCTTAATTTTTTTCAAGATCAATCCTATAAATTTTTAAAGGAAACGGTTGGAACGATTGTTGCTAATTTTCTAGAAGATTTACAGAAAAAGCAACAAAAAATGCTACAATTTGTTGATGATTTTGCAGAAAAAGGGGCGATAAAAGCAAATCAAATAGCGAATTCAAATTTAAAAACAATAAAACAAAAAATGGGGCTTTAACTCATGGAATTAAAAATTGATTATGAACTCAATCATTCTACCTCTCATCTTTTAGCACTTGCAATAAAAACACTTTTCCCAAATGTAAAATTAGGAATTGGTCCTGTTTTTGAAGATGGTTTTTATTATGATTTTGATCTAGAAAGTCCACTTTCTGAATCAGATTTTGCAAAAATTGAAAAACTAATGAAAAAATTAGTTTCAAAAAATTTAAGAATTGTTCAAACAGATGGACGAAATCTTGATTTTCAAAGTCAAATTTACAAACAAGAGCTAAAATCTGATCTTGAAAACAAATCTGAAAAAGTGACTTATTTTTCAATTGTTGACCAGCAAAACAATATACTTTTTGAAGATCTTTGCGCTGGAAGGCATCTTGAGAGTTTGAACCAAATAAAAAATTTTAAACTACTAAAAATTGCAGGTGCCTATTGACGTGGAAATTCTAAAAATAAGCAACTTACTAGAATTTATGGTACAAGTTGAGATTCAAAGGAAAATCTTGAAAAATTTCTTCAAATTTTACAAGAAAGACAAGAAAGAGATCATCGCCGAATTGGTTCAAAACTAAAACTGTTTAGTTTTAGCCATTATTTTGGGCTTGGTTTCCCAGTTTGACTTGAAAATGGGATGAAAATTCATAACAAAATTAGGCAAAAAATACTAGAATTTGACCGAAATTACGGTTTTAGGGAAGTTTTAACCCCTCATTTTGGTCACCAAAGCCTTTATGAAATTTCAGGACACTTACAACATTATAAAGATGACATGTTTTCACCAATTAAAGTTGAAAATGAATCACTTATTCCGCGCCCAATGACTTGCCCTCACCATATAATTTTATTTTCTGAGCAACATTTTAGTTATCGGAATTTGCCTTTTAGAATTTCAGAGCAATCTAGATTATATCGTTATGAAAAATCAGGTGCACTTTCCGGTTTAGAACGAGTTCGAGCTATGGATTTAACTGAAGGGCATATTTTTGTCACAAAAAAGCAAATTTTTAGCGAAATTAGCCACCTTTTTAAGATGATTCAAGAAGTTCTTGATTTTTTTAAAATAAAAGTTTTTTATATTTCTTTTTCAAAAAGAGATCCACAAAACAAAGAAAAATTTTTCCAAGATGATTTAATGTGAAGTCAAGCCGAAAATG
This sequence comes from Mesomycoplasma ovipneumoniae, assembly GCF_024758565.1. NCBI lineage: Bacteria > Bacillati > Mycoplasmatota > Mycoplasmoidales > Metamycoplasmataceae > Mesomycoplasma > Mesomycoplasma ovipneumoniae. The sequence goes on along the minus strand of NZ_CP079199.1, from coordinate 1,007,981 downwards.
ATTTAAAACAATTTCTCGATCAAAACAACGTAAAATATGTTGAAAAAATCGGTGAAGCTGCTTTTTATGGTCCAAAAATCGACTTTCAAATTAAGACAGCATTAAATAAAGAAGTTACAATTTCGACTTTGCAACTGGATTTTCTCTTGCCGCAAAAATTTGGAATTAGTTTTACTAACGAATTTAATCAAAAAGAAACTCCAATATTGATTCACCGTGGTCTAATTGGAACTTATGAGCGGTTTATTGCAATTTTATTAGAACAAACTAAAGGAAAATTACCATTTTGACTTTCACCAAAGCAAATTATCGTGATTCCCGTTGGTGAAAAACATTATGAATATAGTAAAAAAATCCATGAAATACTTTTTAATTTAGGTTATAATTCCGAAATTGATTTAAGATCTGAACGAATTACACGTAAAATTCGTGAAGCAAATTTACAAAAAACTGCTTTTCAGATAATTGTGGGTGATGAAGAAATAGCAAAAAACGAAATTACTTATCGCGAATTTGGTTCACAAGAATCTTTCAAAATTTCATTAGTTGACTTTATTGAATTGCTGAAAAATCGCGAAAAAAATGTATAAAAAAATAACAAAAATTCCGGATTTTGTTTTTGCCTTACTTCTAATTTTCATTCCTATTAGCTTAATTTATATATTTTTTTCGCCTGATTTTTGACAAAAAGAGATAATTTCATATTGAATTTTAGCAATTATTGGAATTTTAAATTTTTTTGTTTGTTTTTTTGCTTCATTAGTTTTAACTAGGCTAAAAGTTGTCGATTTTTCTTTTGTTTTTTATTATTCAGTTATTTTATTTTCATTAACTTTTTTGCTGCTTACTTATCCGCTTAATTCAACAAGAATTTTGCTAATTTTACGTGTTATTTTAGTTTTAATTTCAATTTTTTTAATTATTCCGTCTTTAATTATCAAAAAGAAAATTGCTAACCGTTTATATAAAAACAAACTAAAATCAACCAATAAATAGCAATTATTTTGATATAATTAAATTATAAAATTATTAAAAGGAATTAGTCGCATATGGAAACTAAAAAATTGCAACAATATGATGTAGTTATTATTGGTGCCGGGATAATCGGTACAAATATTGCTTATGAATTGAGTAAATTTAAACTAAAAATTGCAATTCTTGAAGCAAAAAAATATGCTGCATCAGAAACTACAACAGGAAATTCAGGAATAATTCACTGTGGTTTTGACGCAAAACCGCATAAATTAAAAGCAAAATTTAATGTTTTAGGACATAAATTGTGAATTGAAAACATATTTCCAAAAGTAGATTTTCCTCGTCAACAAGCAAAAAGCATTGTTCTTGCCTTTGATTCTGAAGAAGAAAAAATCATTCATGATCTTTATGAGCGCGGAATTATCAACGGACTTAGTCAATCACATTTAAGAGTTTTATCAAAAAAAGAGCTAGAAACTCAACATCCATTAGTTTCAAAACAAGCATCTTTGGCCCTTGAGTGTGATAATTCTTGAGTTATTGATCCGGTCAAATCTAGTCTTGCTTTTTTAGAAATTGCGCTTAAAAATGGTGTAGATTCTTATACTGATACAAAAGTTGTTTCAATTTCAAAAAATGATCAAGATTTATTTGAAATTGAAACAAATAATGATGAAAATAAATTTTTTCAAACTAAAATTATTATTAACGCTGCCGGTCATTATGCTGATGAAATTGGAAAATTAGCCGGATTTTCTGAATTTAGTCAAAAACAAAGAAGAGGTCAATATTTAATTCTTAAAAATCACCCTGATGTAAAAGATGTTTATTTTCTAGTACCCCAAAAATATGGAAAAGGTGTAATTGTCGCGCCTCGTCCTGATGGTAATATTTTAGTCGGACCAACAGCAGAAGAAAACATCGATAAATCAAAGGTGAATTGTCTTGATTTTAATCTTGTTGAGCAAATTCAAAAAATTGGTCATAAAATTATACCAACTTTAGATTATCAGGAAACAATTTTTGCACTTGCAGGCTCAAGACCGATCGAAATTCAGGATAGCGATTTTGTTATTCGAGCTTCTTATAAAGATCCTAATTTTATTTTTGCTGCCGGAATGCAGTCACCAGGTTTATCAGCAGCTCCTGCAATTGCTTTAGAAATTGTAAAATTAGTTGAAAATCAAATAAACTTAATAAAAAAGTAATTTTAGATCAATCTAGCGAATATTTATCATGAGTTTCCCGGTTTGATAGATAATCTTAAAAAAGTGTCCGGTTTAAACTAGGGCAAAAAAAATTAACACTAAGGTATTTGCTTTTTTGCCCTAGTTTAAGGAAAAGCTAACGCTCAAAGTGTTAGCTTTTTTAAATTTTCAAATTCAACAAAAAGGAGAATACTAATGTCAAGACACTTTAAAAAAGACGAGTTTGATATGATTTATAAAATTTACAATGAATTTGGATTAAAAAAAACAATAAATTATATAAACGATATTTCGCCAGATACAAGTTTTATAACCAGAACACAACTACTTCGAAGAATCAAAAAAATTATTAGATATTATAATAATGATATGCAAGATCAATTATTAGATAAAAAGGGTTCGAACAGAAAGCCAGGGAGTGGCAGACCTAAAAAACAAATCGAACCCGATTGAAACGAATTTACAAAAGAAGAATTAATAGAAATAGCTAAGAGATATTACGAGATCAATAAAAATAAATCAAAATCAGCAAAACTTAGTGAAGCCAAAACACTAAATATTCCCTACAGCAAATCTGCGAAAATTTTTAATGTATGCAGACAAGCAGTGGCAAAATCTAAAACTAGAGTAATAAAAGTAAAGGAGCATAAAAATGACGCAATAATTAAAAAATCCTTTCTTGATAATGAAGGTAGATATGGTCGCTTAAGGTTGAGTGCTTATATTTCTATGAAATATAATATTTACATTCACCCTCGAACTCTTGGAAGACATTTAAAAAGATTGAATTTAGTATGCAAAATTAGAAAATAAAGAAGAAGGAGCGAAATTAAGAACACCAAATTCGCATTGCCGGATATTGTTAAACGCGACTACAATGATAAATTAAATAGAAATATTTTTGCTACTGATGTTACATATATAAAAGCTCCCAGAGATGTTAAGGATAACCATGTATTTTTGTCTGTAATAATTGAGCATAAAACTAAAAAAATCAGAGATTTTAAATTATCTGTAAGTAATGATCTTCATTTAGTTATGGATGATATAAAGACATTTAGGTCTATTGATAAAGATTTTGTTATTCATTCAGGCCATGGATTTCAATACACTTCAAAAATCTATATTGACAAAATAAATAAAATGGGAGGAACTGTTTCGTTGTCTCGTGTAGGAAATTCATTAAATAATAGGGAGGCTGAATACTGATTTTCAATTATAAAAACCGGATGCTTAAACGAGTTAGACTACAGTAAAATAACTTTTGAAGATCTGAAAAAAATAATTGCAGATTATATATTTTGATACAACAACTATAGAATTCAATCAATTTTAAATTGAAAAATACCACAGCAATATGCTATGATGTTAAAATAATATTAAACTGTTAATTTTTTTGCCCTAGTTTAGCTTGGGCAGTTTTTTAACTTTTTTAGCAAAAGTTAATTACCTATTTTAAAACACTGGTAAAAATCAATTTATGGATAAAACAACAAAAATAATAAAAAAATACAACTACTATTTAAACTCAACGCAAATAGAAAACTCGTTTTTATTTGCATCGAGCCTAAAAAAACATATGAAGTTTTGAAAGAACAATAACTAAAAGCCCTAAATTTGTAGATTTCTAAACAGTTAAATTTAAGGCATTCCATCATATTTAAAAACATAATGGAAAATTCGCATTTTCTGAGTTTTTTATGGCAAAAACATAACTAATTCCCCCTTAATTCAATGTCAAAATTTATTAATTTATTCTTAGGTGTTTGTAATTATAACAGATTTTTTTCTTAGACCAAGCATTTTTTTTTTTTTTTTGCAAAAGGTAATTTTAAAATAATAAAAAAATAAGATTTTAGGTCAAAAACCCGGATTTACGGGTATTTTTGCATATTTATATTCAATAAAAGTGAATTTTGCCATCAAACTGGCAAACTCAGGAAAATCAAATAAACTTAATAAAAAAGTAATTTATAGATCAACCTAGCTAATATTCATAATATTTTTTCAAATTAAAAAAAAGATGCAATGATTTATTGCGTCTTTTTTCATTTTTTTAAAACATTGGCGACATTTTTGTCTATATTTGGCGGGGAAATTATTTTTAGTTTTTTTGGATCCATTCCTACAAAAGCATTTTCAGAAAATTTTTCAAGGCTTTGTGGTATTTTAATAATTAAAAGCGAACTTAGAGAGTTAAATGTAAAATCAGGAATTTCTTTTACGCCTTGGCTAATTTCAATTTCAGTGATTTTTGGATTATTTGCAAATGTATGAGCATCTAATTTAACATTTTTAGCAGTAATAATTTTACCTTTATAATTTTTAGGGATAACAATAATTTTGCTTAAATCGTTGTTATATAAAATTCCGCCATAATCCCTAAAATAGTAATTTCCCGGTTCGACAATGATTTTTTCTAAATTTTTTGCATTTAGAGAAAATTTGTAATCTTCGATTTCTTGTACTGTTTTTGGCAAAATAAATGAAGAAAAATCGTATTTTTCAGGCATTATAATTAATTTTGTCAAGCTTTTATTATATAAAACGCCGTCTTTTGAGGCAAAATAAGGATTTTGCGGATCAACTTCAATACTTTTAACGTTAAAAGTTCCACTTTGATAATCAATTCGCCTAACATTTGGACCAATATATAATTTGCTTGCTTTTTTTAGAAAATCATTAGAAATCCCGACTACTTTTGACTTATTTTTAATTTCAGAGACAGGTTTAACATCGCTAGTGTTAGCAGAAACAAGCGAAACACCTAAATTATATTCATAAGTTTGGTCGTTTTCTGAATAATATGAGTCAAGAATTTTGAAGGCTTTATGATCTTTTGCAAATTCAGCATCATCTCTTTTGAATTGCCCTCAAGTTGGGTCTGAGTGAAAAAAATCTTTAGTTTTTGAATCAAAAACTAAATTTCACTGGTGTGGCCCAAACTTTGATCAACCAATGACAATTGAATTTTTAACACCAATCGAATCAAGCATCGCTTTATATAAATTAGAATAACCACCACAAACAGCATATAATTCTTCTAAAACAGCTGAGGGTTCAACTGCGGGAGTCCGACTTAGATTTCAAGCATATTTTACATTTTTAACTATCCAGTCAAAAATAATTTTTATTTTTTCTTCGTCGGTTTTTGGCTTAGCATCATCGATTAATTTTTTAGTAAAATCAGCAACTTTTTTGCGATTTTTTTCATTATAACCTTGATATTCAAAATCTCTTACATCTTTTGGGTCAATTAAATTCATAAAACTTTTGGCTGAATTATTAGAATTTAAATTACCTTGATAATCTTGGTATTTTTCAATCCCTAAAGGATAAGAATTTTCGTCTTTTTCTTTTGGTTTTTCGCCTTGAATTTTTGGCTGAATTATTTGCGAAAAATTAGTTGAATTTTTATAATTAACTTTAACTTCATCAAAAACTTTTGTTAGTTTTTCGACGCTATTTTTGAAAAAGGCTTCATTTTGATTTTTTTGGTCATAAATTATTTTGTATTCAACTTCATCAATTGCTTGATTTAATTTATCTCTAAAAATTTCGTGCTTGAGCTCTTTTAATTCAGTGTTAATAAAATTTTTAACATCGACTTCTAATTGCCAATATTCTTGTGAAAAATTTGAAGAAACAACCGGTTTTGACTGTTCCTTAGTAATTTTTTCAGTTTTTTTGTTACTTGTAGAGCTTGAAAGTTGTTGTTGTTGTTGTTGGTTTTGTTGGTTTTGTTGGTTTTGTTGGTTTTGTTGGTTAAAATTTTTTAAAATTTGTTTTTTGACCAAATTTGATTTCTTATTTGTAGTTGTAGTTGTAATTTGATTTAATTTTTGATTGGTTTCTTGTTTAGAAGTGTTTTTTTCGGTGGGCTGGATTTTTGAATTATCCAACAAATCACTAGTTTTCTGAGGCACAGAAGCCTCTTTTTGAACTAAATCATTTTCTTGAAATAGAACTTGGGTATTTTCATCTTTTTTGTTTTGTAATTCAATTCGAGATGTAGCAATCCCACAAGAAGTCAAGAGCAAACTTCCTGAATTTATTAACAAGAAAAATAACGATTTTTTACCCCTCATCATAAACACCTCTAAGCAAAATATGCAATAAATTATAGCAAATTACTTAAAAATTTCCAAGAAGAAATTCAAAAAAACCTAGTAAAACGGGCAAATTAAATCGCAAAACCAAGTAAAACCGCAGCTAAACTAGGAGCGATAATTGGATTTCATGAATAATCAAATCCGTAAATTTGTTTTCAATTATCAACATTTAAGAAATTATTATGTTTTTTTAAGACAAATGAAGTAAGAAAAAATACAAATCTTGGACCAAAATCACGTGCTGGATTTATAGCATAACCAGTTGAAGAACCAAGAGATAATCCTATTGAAAGCACAATCAAGGCAACAATTACTGGTGCCATTGTTTTAAAGGAACTACCTAAAAATGCAATTGTACTAATTAAGACAATAGTTCCGATAAATTCGTATAAAAAGTTACCTACATAAGATTTTTTAAACGCTGGTCCGGTATGGTGACATGAGGCAATAACTTCGGCTTTTGTTTCTTTAATATGACTTCAGTTAATCGTATTTAGAATTATCTGACCAAAAATTGCTCCTAAAAATTCGAACGGAATAAGCGCTAAAAACTCGGCATTTTTTTGGCTGATAGCAGAAAAAATTGAAACTGCCGGATTTAAATGGGCAACAGAAATACCAGGGGCTACTCCGTTTGCAACAATAATTCCCAAAAGCACACCAAGAGCCCAACCAAGAGCAATAACAATCCATTTTCCTGATTGATTTGCAAACATTTTTGTTGCACTTACAGAATAATTAACGCCATTTCCTAGTAAAATTAGCGTTGCCGTTCCCAGAAATTCAGATAAAAAAATGATATTTTCCATGTAAAATTTCCTTTTATTTTATGTCTTTTACTCAGTTTAGAGTTTTTTTAACAGCAAGATCTCAATTTGCAACTAATTTTTCAACCTGATTTTGCTCAAGTTGTGGTTTAAATGTTTTGTCAATTTGCAAAATTTGTTTTAATTCATCAATTGATTTTCAGAATTTAGAATGCAACCCTGCAAGAAAAGCCGCTCCCATTGCTGTTGTTTCGGTGTTTTTAGGTCTTGAGATCTCAAGTTGCGAAATTGATGATTGGAATTGCATTAAAAAGTCACTTTTAGAAACACCACCATCAACTTTCATTAAGGTAATTTCTTGACCTAAGTCAGATTTCATTGCTTTAATTAAATCGTTTGACTGAAAAGCGATTGACTCAAGGGCAGCTTTAATAATATGTTCTTTTCTTGTTCCTCTTTCAAGACCAAAAATTGCCCCCCGAGAATAAGAATCTCAATAAGGAGCTCCAAGTCCGGTAAAAGATGGAACTAAAATTGTCCGGTGGTCATCTTTATCAGTTTTGGAAATAAAATAATCAGTATCAGCGGCATTTTCGATTATTCCAAGGCCATCACGAAGTCACTGAATTGTTGCACCAGCAATAAAAACTGAACCTTCAAGGGCATACTCAACCGGATTGTCGCCAATTTGTCAAGCAATTGTTGTTAAAAGATTGTTTTTTGATTCAACAATTTTTTGACCTGTATTTGCTAAGGTAAAACATCCAGTTCCATAGGTATTTTTTACCATTCCAACTTCAGTGCAGAGTTGACCAAATAAGGCAGATTGTTGATCACCAATAACTCCATAAATTGGTACTTTTCCTTTTGCATTAATTGATCACAAACTTGGTTCAACGATTCCATAATCGGCCGCAGAAGGTAAAACTTTTGGCAAAATTTCAACCGGTATTTCTAATAAATCAAGTATTTTTTGGTCTCATTTTTTCTCTTTGATATCAAACATCATTGTTCTTGATGCATTTGAGACATCAGTAGCATGAGTTTTTCCTTGAGTTAATTTTCAAATAAGTCAAGTGTCAATTGTTCCGGCAAGAAGATTTCCTTGGGCCAAAACATCTTTGGCTTTTTGGACATTTTTTAAAATTCAACGTATTTTAGTTGCACTAAAATACGGATTAATTAAAAGTCCAGTTTTTTCTTTAATATAATCTTGATGTCCTTGTGAAATTAGTTCATCACAAAAGTCGCTTGTGCGGCGATCTTGCCAAACGATCGCATTATAAACCGGCTCACCGGTTGTTTTGTCTCACAAAACCACAGTTTCACGTTGGTTAGTGACCCCAAGCGCGATAAAATTATCTGACTTTAAATTCGCCCGGGTTTTAGCGCTTTGCATTGTATAAAGTTGAGTATTCCAAATTTCATTTGCATCATGTTCAACTCAACCTGATTGTGGATAATATTGCTGAAATTCCTTTTGAGAAAGGGAAATTACATCGCCATTTTTATCAAAAACCAAGCTTCGGCATGATGTTGTTCCTGAATCAAGTGTCATTATATATTTTTGATTGATGGTGTTGTCCATTTTTTAGCCCCCTTTTTGTGCTTTTTTTAACTTAATTATACCATTTAGATAAGATTTTATTATTTATAAAAATGCAAAATCTTATAATAAATTTTAATTTTGTCTAAGTTTTGAAAAAAATCAAAAATTAGATAACAAAATTACATTTTTTGGAAAATTTTTGTCTTGACGGCGTTTTTAAATTCAGGGTGATTTTTTTAATTTAATACATTAACTTTTATTTAAAAATAGTTAAATTTATATTGTTTAGACTAGATTTGGCGAATTTGTAGTAAAATATATAAATTATTTTTTTCTTTTTTTACTTTAAGGATATCTAGTGTTAAAAAAAATATGTTCCCCACAAATTAGATTTAGACAATTTGATTCAGCATGACTGACAAAAGAAGTAGGGGACTTATTTTTAATAACTCGCGGTGAAAATTTAACCAAAAAAGATTTTCGGACATTTGTTTCAGGAAAATATATTTACCCAGTTTATTCTTCGCAAATAGAAAATCACGGTATTTTGGGTTATTATAAAGAATTTTTGGCTGAAAATGTAATAACATACACAGCCGACGGGAATGCCGGAATTGTTAATTTTCGAAAAGGAAAATTTTTTGCAACTGGTCATTGTGGCATATTGACTTCAAAAAAATATCCTGAAAATGAATTTTTTGCTATTGGAATTGGATTACAAACCAAAAAATGAGTCTCAAGAAGTATCGTTCCTTCTCTAAAAAATGAGGATATGGCCCAAGTTGAGTTAAAATTTACTCCTGATATCAGTGAACAGGGGAAAATTTCCCAACTTTTTGAGACACTTGAAAACCTAACTAATAAACTTGAAGAAAAAATAAGCCTCCTGAAAAATCTTAAAAATGATTTCAGTAATAAAATGTTTGCTAATTTAAGTTCAGATTTTCCTTCAATTAGATTTAAAGGTTTCAAATCAGCCTGAATTACTGACCAAGTTAAAAATTTATTTGAGATTTCCCGAGGTCAAACGTTAACCAAAAACCAAATAAAAACTAGACCTGTACAGAGAGAGAGAGAGAGAGAGAGAGAGCGGATACATCTACCCGGTTTATTCCTCACAAATAAAAAATCACGGAATATTTGGTTATTACAATGAATATTTGGCTCAAAAAAAATAATTTTTTCAACTCACGGAAATCCTGGATCGGCTAAATTTATTCAAGAAAAATTTTTCGGTACCTCTAATTGTGGAATTTTAACTTCAAAAAAATATCCTGAAAGTACACTTTTTGCAATTCAGTTCGAAAAAAACTCCAAAAAATTCATTTCTCAAGGGACAATACCACATTTAATTAGCTCAAATGTACTCAAAATTGAGTTAAAGTTCACTCCAGATGTTGCTGAACAACAAAAAATTTCGCAACTTTTTGAAACTTTTAACTCACTAATTCTTGCCTATGAGAAAAAAGTTGAATATTTAAAAAATTTAAAAAATAGTTTTATAACTAAAATGTTTATATAAAAAAATTTTGCTTCTTGTTAAAAATCCTTAAATTTCATGAGTTTCCCAGCTTGATGAGATAATCTTAAAAAGCAAAATATGAAATTTTAAACTGCTTTTTTAGTTCAAAACACTGGCGAAAATCATAAAAAAATACAACTACTATTTAAACTCAATGTAAATAGAAAACTCGTTTTTATTTACATTGAGCCTAAAAAATATATGAAGTTTTGAAAGAACAATAACTAAAAACCTTAAATTTGTAGATTTCTAAACGGTTAAATTTAAGGCATTCCATCATATTTAAAAATATAATGAAAAATTTGCAAGATCTGATTTTTTTATGGCAAAAACATAACTAATTCCCCCTTAATTCTAATCTAAAAATTTATTAATTATTCTTAGTGAGACTTATTATAACAAAATTTTTTCTTTGACCAAGCATTTTTTAAAAATTTTTTTGCAAAAAGTTCATTTTAAAATAATAAAGATTAAGGTTTTAGGTCAAAAAACGGTTTACGAGTATTTTGCGTATTTATATTCACTAAAAAGTGAATTTTTGCCATCAAACTACGAAACTCGGGATTTTTTACTTTTTGTTAAAAATGCTCAAATTTATTTAGAAGATGAATTTTTTGAAAAAAGTTGGATTTTTCATACTATTTTTTGTCAAATTTTTTAAATGATTATGCTATAATTTAAACTAGGTAAACAGAGGTGTCCGTTTTGGGCTGAGAAAGACTCTTAAAAGTTGATCTAGGTAATACTAGCGTAACGAGTTTGTCCTTTTTCTTTATAAGCGAATGCTAAAATCGTCATAAAACACCTTGTTTACTAAAACACAAAAGGAAAATTGTTTGTAATGACGAAAAAAAATAAATTTCACTCTAAAAAAAGAACTTTTTTAAAAAAATTATCTTTTCTTTCATCTTTTTTAACAGTACCATTAGTGATTTCTGCATGTGCGCATAATGCAAATCAAAACCCAGAGCAACTAGCTGATCAAAATCCAGAGCAACTAGCTAAAACATGGGATACAAAAGTTAACCTTGGTTTAAGTCAAAGTTGATTTCAACTTAAAACTAAAGAAGAACCTGATCGTGTTAATAAATTTCTTACCAATTTAACGGAAGAATTTAAGAAACTAAAAGAGGCAAATCCACAAACTAAAGACTTGCCTGATGTAAGTTTTCATTTTGTTGGAAATGATGATGCAAAAGCAAAACTTTCGCTATTAAAATCATCAAATAACTCAGATAATGCGCTTGATTTTGCAATTGCTGATGCAACTACAACTATCGAGGATGACCAAGATAAACAACTTTATAATGGTCTCCAGACTTTAACATGAGCTTTTAAAAATAGCCCTGAATCGGCGGTTTTTTACACTGATGGAACAGAAAATGACCCATTATATAAAGGTGCAAAAGAATTAAATGAACTATTTAATAAAACTCCTTATAATGAATGGTCAAGTAACCCAAATGATGCGCAAAAATGAGACAAAATTGCTTATCGATTTTTATATGATGATTCAAACCCACAAAAAATAATTTCATATTATCGTGGTATGATTATGATTTATGGCGATGAAAAAACAAGAGCCGAAATTAAAAAAAGTTGACATGACAAAGACTGACCTAAATTTAGAAATTACGGAATAATTCATGGAAAACTAACTTCTGCTGGAAAATTTAAAATGCAGAATTTTATTCTAAAAAAACATTTTGGCCCAAGTTTTAGATCGGCTAGTTTAAATGAAGATCGGCTAGGACATGCTGATAGATATATTCAAGGAGATGGTCATACAATTGGTCAAGATCCAAATTTTAGAATCGCATTTGATGATGAGGCTTCTTTTGCTTGAACTGAAAATAAAAAAGATTCAAAACAATATACTTCAAGCGAAACAGGCTCTAAACCAGACTCTAAAGTTGAAATTTTTATGCTAACAAATCCTGCTTCATATGACATTGGTTCATACCGGCCAACTTTTAATAAACTTCAAGCTGATTTAATTTCTCAAGCATTTGTTAACATGGCAAAAAACGGAAAAGATGAATATGGTCCAAACGTTGGGTACAATGGTTATCGAAAAATAAATCAACAGGACCCTGAATTCCGTAAGATTTATGACCAATCAAAAACAAACTAAAAATTGTCTAATTTTTGAAGATTTTTCATTTAGACATGATAAAAACGGAAAAAATTTAATAAATCCTCTTAATTTTAAGTTATGTAATACAGAACTTTTATTTGTAATTGGCCCAAGTGGTCAAGGTAAATCTTCGTTTTTTTTGTCAATTTTACAAAATATTTTTGTTTCAGGCAAGCTAATTTGGCAAGAACAAAATTTATTAGATCAAAACAAAAAAAATAAAAAAAATTTTTTAAAAACAGTTGGATATCTTACTCAAACACCAACTTCAATAAATTTTCAAAGTGTTTATTTAAATTTAGCAAAAAATTTACCTAAGTATAAAAATATTTTTTATAGTTTATTCGCAATTCCAACCAAAAGCCAACGTGAACAAATAATTAAAATTATGAGCCAACTTGGTTTGGAAGAAAAAATTTATTCTATTTTTCAGGACTTATCCGGAGGTCAGCAACAGCGAGTTGAAATTGCAAAGCTCATGTTACACCACCCAAAAATAATTCTTGCTGATGAGCCAACTTCAGCTCTTGATCCAAAAACAGCTGCAAAAATTATTGATTTAATTATTAATTTTGGAAAATTAAATAATTCAATCACAATTATTATTTCTCATAATATTAATTTAGTGAAAAAATATGATGGTAGAATTTTACTAATAAACAATGGAACTGCTAACTTTTTTAATTCATTTTCAGATATTGACCAAGAACAAATAGATTCAATATTTGGCAAGGATGACAATGAAGACGACGATCATTAGCACGTTTAAAAACAAACCTTACCAAAGATTTAAAAAAACAAAAGTTTTTTTCACATTTGTTTTTTTAGTTTTGTTTATTATATCTTTTTACTCAATTTTTTCCGAAATTAATTATAATGGTTGAACCCTTTTTAAAAAAAATTTAACTGACTTGTTTGCTTTTTCAAACAAACATCCTTATTATAGTGATTCAGTTTTTTCTTTAAGTATGAGATTTTTATGAATCACAATTAAATACACTTTTCTTGGCACTTTTATCGGTGCAACTCTTGCTTTTTTTTCAGCGCTTTTTAGCTCGCAATTTATTAAAAATAAGTATCTAAAAAGTATAATTTGATGAATTATTATCATTCTTAAATCCTTTCCAATTCCGTTTTTAATTGATCCTTTAAGACTTATTTTTACTCCAAAATTAGCGGCAATTTTAATTGTGACTTGATTTTCTTGAATTTGGTTACATCGGTATTTTCATTCCTTTTTAAACTCGCTAGATTTAAGTGGCTATCAAAAAGCGATAATTAAAGGAAAAAATCGCTTTTTTGCATTTAAAAATGAAATTTTACCTTTTGTAATTAATAAATTTCTTGGATTATTTTTATTTAGTTTTGAAGCAAATATTCGCTGAACAACGATTATTTCAGCAACTGGTGTTATTGGGATTGGAATTTTAATTAATGATGGAGTTCAAAATCCCGCATTAGGTTGAAAAATTGTTGGAATTCCGCTTACAGTTTTATTAGTTTTTGCTACTTTTTTGGAATTTTTAATAATTTTCTTCAATAAATTTATATTACACAAAAGATCTGTTAATATAAACCAAAAAAATAAATATATTTTATGACTAAAAGTAAATTACAATTGAATTTTACGGATTTTTTTTGGACTTATTATATTGACCTTATTGATTATTAGTATTTTAGATATTGAGTCATGAAGAGTTAATCAACATCAAATTAATCGTTTTTTTGGATCACTTTTTGTTATTGACTGAGGTGTTTTTCTGCAAGGAAAATTAGACAATCCAATTTACATGGTTTGAAATCTTTTAGCTCAAGTTATTGTCTGTCTTGCAATTATTGGTGTAGTTTCAATTTTATGACTACTGGCTGCAAATGAAAAATTAAACCATTGAATTAAATGATCATTCTTTAAATTTTTACTTAATTTTTTTAGGATAATCCCGTCAATTGTTATTTTTTATCTTTTTCTTAGCTTCGCTGTTCAACCAATTTTATGAGTAACATTTCTTGTTGGAATTAAAAACGGTCTTGGAATGGCAAAAAAACTAAATGAAACACTTAATTCGATTGACTGGCAAAAATACAAATTGCTAAGACTTCGGCAATGAAGTAAATTTAAGACAATAACTCACTATATTTTCCCGTTAATTTCAAAGGAATATTTTAAATATTTATCGGTTCAAATTTCAGATTCAATTCATGATTTGCTTCTTTATGGAATTTTCGGAGGGTCTTTATTAGGTCAAAAGCTCTCGACTCTTTCCCAAACGGGTATTGCCGGTGATAGAACTGCATTTTTTACTTTTTCGTGAGTAACATGGTTTTTAATTTTATCTATCGAAATTGTTATTATATCTATTCAAAATAATTATTTTAAAAAAATACTCGCGATTATGGTCAAATTGAAAAATATGATTTTTAATGTTGGTTCAAAAAAATATTTATTGTAACTTTTATCGTTTAAATTAAATTTTTTTTATTAATGTTAATACAAACATGAAAAATAAACATTTTTTCATGTTTTTTTTCTTTTTTAGAGAAAAACTAGTTAGAAAATTAAACTAAGTACATGAAAAAAATACAAGTTATCAGTTTAGTCATTTTGACCGGATCTCTTGCTGGATTCTCGTTTTTGGCATACAAACTTCAATCTCATGTCACGCCAAGCAAGCAGATTTCTGTAACAATTTTACACGGAGTTCGAAATCCTGGTACAAAATTTTTTGACTATGGAACAAAATGACGACAAATTTTTGCCGATTTTGATGTAATTCGTGGATATGACACTAGCCAATATGAGTCTGAACTAGAAGTTACAAGTGACCAAAAAATTTCACTAAAACCTGCAGAGAAAAAATCCACATTAAATAAAATCACTCTAAAAGCATTAGAAAAAATTATCACTAACAAGAAAATAGCAACAAAATTACATACTTTTTTAAAAGAATCAAAAAACAAACAAATAACTTGAAAAGAAATCGAATGAGCTTTGCATCTTGATTCGGCAACTTTAAAAATTCTTCAAGAAAATTTTATTCTTGATTAGCAATTTTTTTAAGTTGTATTTTTACAATTTTACTAGTGGATAATTTTAGAATTGCATGAGTTATATTGTTATTTTTATCAGTTTCATTTTTAATTTTTGTTGGTGAATTTAAAAAAATTATTTTTTTGCTGTTGTTAGTGTTATTTTTTTTAGTATCTTATTGACTAATGTTTCCAAAAATTCCAAATTCAAGTATTAGTTTTGAAAGTAAAGTTGTTGATAAAGTTAGTTTTGGAAATTTTGTAAAATTTGGCAATGATAAAATTTTTATCCGAGGTAATCAATATGAAATTGGAACACTATTAAAACTTAGCGGAAAACTTGTTAGACCTAAAAACACATCAAATTTTGACTTTATTTCATATTTAAAGTCAAAAGGTTCCTTTTTAGTTTTAGAAGATGCAAAAATTACTTTTTTACAAGAAAGCAATACTATTTTTGCAAAAGTTAGAAAATTTTTCTCAATTCAAGAAAATTATTCCAAAAAACTAATTCCGATGATTTTTCTTGGCGAAACTCCCGTGGATGCTAGTGAATTTAGAAAAATATTAGTAAATCTTGGAGTCTATCAAATTTTTGTCATTTCAGGATTTCATATTAATCTTTTTAAACAATTATTTTTTTGATTTTCCAAAATGTTGAAAATACGGCAATTTATATACAAGCCTTTGTTTTTTTGTTTTTTGATTTTTCAACTATTTTTGTTCAATTTTTCAATTTCGTTCTTAAGAGGCTTTTTATTCTGAGGTCTCATTGAAGTTAATAAATTATTTTTAAATAAAAAATTCAATAAAATAGAACTTCTATCAATGAGTGGAATTTTAATTTTATCTATAAATCCTTTAATTTTTTACTCATTAGGATTTGTCTTAACATTTACAATCAGTTTTATAATAACAATAATAAATCAGATAAGATTTCCAAAAAATTGACACAAAGTTGTTATTAATTTCTTATTTATAAATTTTTTTAGCAGTATTTTTTCAACTTTTTTAAATTCATATTACAACTTTATGGCTCCGATAAATACAATTGTTTTTACCGGTTTTTTTACTTTTTTATATGCAAGTTTACTTATATTCATTTTTAACCCACAAATTATTGAGTGAATTAGCAAGTTTTTTATCCAAAGTGTTGGTTATATCCAGGAATTTCAAATTTTAACTTTAAATATTCAATCCAGTTTAGTATTTTTAATTATTTCATGTATAATTTCATTAGTATGTTTTTCATCATTGGAAGCGACAATTTCCTTGTCCAAGAAAAAATTTCTAGACTCACAGAAATTAAAAACTCATTATTAATAAATTTTTTCGCAAATGATTCACTAGATTTTATACAGGAAAACCTTGAAGGTTCATCGCTTTTTGATGAAAAAAAAGTGTTAATTTTTAATAATTTTTTACTTTTTTCAAAAAATGAAAAATTAAATGCTCTATTAGCTTCTAAAATTATAAAGACAAAACACACAATCATATTTAAATATGTTTTTGATGAAAATTTAACCAATTTTGCTCTTAAAAATTCATGAATTTATAAGCAATTTACTCCACAAGCCACTAAAATTATTGAAGTACCACAAATTACAAAACAAAATGTTGGTCAATTTATTGCTCAAATGCTCAAAAAATTTAAAGTTGAATTAGAATCAACCAAAATTTTTGAGCTTGAATCAGTCTTACCACTAAACGGTTCAATTATTTATAATGAAATTGCAAAACTAAAAACTCTAAATAAATCTATAAATTCAGCAATAATTCGTCAATATATAAGCGACTACTCATCATATTCTACCTGAGGTTTTATTGAATCATTTGTTGATTTTGATTTAAGAAAAGTTCTAAAATTTTACCAGCAAAAATTATTAGAAGGGCATACAATTGGTTTGTTATTAGGGCAAATAAACTCAAAATTATTACTTAGTTTTGTTGTTTTTTTACATAAAAAAGCAGGTAAAAAAGATTCTTACATCACTAAAAATCTTAATATTTCTGATTTCCAACTTAGAAAAGCAGTCGAACTATATAATAAAAACGGAATTAAAAAAATTGAAAAATTAATAATTAATCTTGCAAAATTAGATACAGAAATCAAAACTTCGCAAATTAATAACAAAATAGCCTTTGAATTATACTTGCTGCAAGTCTTAAGATAGTTGATTTAATCACCAAAATTGCAAAAAAGATGCGCTTTTTAAGTAAATCATTAGTTAAAAAGCGATTAAAAATAAATTTTTAAATTTTTTTGTTTTCCCGAGTTTCCCAGTTTGATGAGATAATCTTAAAAATCAAAATTATAAAATATTTAAACTACCTTTTTTAGTTAAAACACTGGCAAAAATCAATTTATGGATAAAACAATAAAAATAATAAAAAAACAACTACTATTTAAACTCAATGCAAATAGAAAACTCGTTTTTATTTGCAGCGAGCCTAAAAAAACATATGAAGTTTTGAAAGAACAATAACTAAAAGCCCTAAATTTGAAGATTTCTAAACGGTTAAATTTAAGGCATACCATCATATTTAAAAATATAATGGAAAATTCGCACTATCTGAGTTTATTGTGGCAAAAACATAACTAATTCCCCCTTAATTCTAAAATCCAAATTTATTAATTATTCTTAGTGTGCTTTATTATAACATAAATTTTTTTTAGACCAAACATTTTTTTTTTTTTTTGCAAAGGGTTAATTTTAAAAAACAAAAATTAATGTTTTAACGTCAAAAAAACCCGAATTCACGGGCATTTTTTCATATTTATATTCACTAAAAAGTGAATTTTTGCCATCAAACTGGCAAACTCAGGATTAGTTAGAAAGCCATTAAAAATAAATTTTTAAATTTTTTTCTTTTTGTAAAATTTGTGCTATAATTACTACAAATTTAAAATCATCTCAAAAAATTACTGTTTGTTTTTATTAACATGTTTTAATTTAAACAATTTATTTTTTTGGGATGATTTTTTATTTTAAAAAAATAAAAAACAAAAAAAGACGGATCAAAAAACTATGAAAAAACTAGCAAAACCAATTTTATTCTCACCACTTCTTATTTCGGGATTAGCCTTAGTATCATGTACAGTAGGCACTACGAATGCTAAGGAATTTAAATTTGATGGAAATAATGACGGGCAGCTTCAATTTGTAACAAGTTGAAATGAAAAACAGCCAAGATTTCAGGCCTTAGAACAAGTTGTTAAACTTTGAAATAGCAAACCTGAAGTCCAAGATCAAAATAATCGCGAGTATTTACCAATTAAATTAACTCCAAATTATGACAAAGACTACACCGTAATGGCTGCTAAATTCGAGCAAATTTTTTCTGCCAATGATAAAAATCAAACCCTAAATCTCGTAATAAATTATCCAGCTGTTGCGGCAAGTGCGGCTAAACATAAAATGCTTCTAGATCTAAACAAGTTTCCAGATTTAGCCCAAGCTATAAAAGATACTTATCATCCAAAGTTTCTTGAGTCTAATACTCAAATAGCAACTCTTGATGAAAAAGGAATTTATACAATTCCATTTGTTAAATCTTCCCAGACTTTAGTTGTAAACGGACCTGTCATGGCTTGAATTATTGAAAATGCAAAGAACAGTGGCGCTAAAATTGCAGATTCTCCGGCAGATAAACGCTTTTTTGAGCAGTTTTCTTTGCCAGATTCGGACATGGAACATATCAAAAAGCTATGAGCACCGCGGACATTTGACGATAAAAATCCTAATCCTTGACAGAATTTTGAACTTTCCAGCGAGACATTCAAATATTATGACAAAGTTTTTGATTTTTCCAAAAGAATTAAACAAGGATTTGTACTAAAACCAGCTGACATTAGCACTGGAGATTTTCCTTTTGGAACTGATGACATTGAAAATTTAGCTTTTGCCAAAATTTTTGCATCAGCTGGCGGAGATTATTCTAATTTTATGTTTGAGGTAACCAGGGAAAAATCAAAAGAATTAGAGCGAGTTAGTTTTGATAAATTATTTAATAAAAATTCGCAAAGTTACCAAAATACAAAGAAAAATTATGAACAAATTTTAGATCTTTTTAAATCAGATGCGATTTTTTACCCAGGAAGATTTTCGCAAGAAAGTTTTGCAAACAATTTGATGAATAATCACCAACTTGCCATGGCAATTTCCTCAACAAGTAATTATCAACGCCGTTTTGTAAAGTCGAACTCTAATTTTGTCTTTCAAGTAAACGGAAAAAGTGAAAAAATTCCATTTTCTGCAAATGTCCAGGCATACCAAATTCGACAGCTCGATTCAAGTCAAAATTTAGACCAAAAAGCAATTTACGAGCTAAAAAATGTCTTAACAAATCAAATTTCCCATTTAATAAATGATAATAAAAGTTCAACTTATGCTGATTCAAATGTTTATTTAGATCCTAGTGATGCCAGTCAGGCTAAAAAAGTAAAAGAATTTGTTGATTCTAATAAAGATTCTAGTCAATCTTATTTAGTTTTTGGCGATGGTTTTTATAAGTTTTATCAAGAAAAAATTAAAAATACTAGCTCAGAAATAATTAATCTTACAAATAAAAACGACAAAAACGACATTTTTTTACTAAAAAATGTCAGTGTTGAAAATCCAAAAGGGGAAAAACACTTAAATCAAAATGAAGTTGTTTTCCTCCAAGAGCCAATTAAAAATTCAAGCGCTAATTCAAAAAGTATTTTTACTTACCAAGGTCCAGATTTAATCGCTTTTCACTCAAATGCCGAAGAAGATATTGCAACAAAAAATTTCCTAAAATGAATGTTAACTCACAAACAAGACTTTACATACCAAGGCCAATCTGGTCAGGCAAAATATCATGGTAGTCCGAGTGAATATGTTGCATTTCGTGGTAATTATCTAGCGCCAACAAAACAAGTTTTTGGTCAAAGTTTGTCAAATGCTGAGCAATTTCAGCAAAATAATTCTTTTAGAACCGCGTTTAAAAATTTTAAAAGCGTTAATGATGACCCTGTGCACAACTCATTTTACATGGATCCAGTTGATTCAAGAAGTTCACTAATCCGTCTAGAAGTAAAATCAACACTAAACCAAATGGGTCGTCTTGTTGCTGATGGAAACCAAAATCAAGCTAGTTTTGACAAATTTTTAACAGCATTGCAGACAAAATTAAATTCAGCAAACGTGAGTTAATTTTTGGGCAAAAGGCTTGGCTTTTTAAATTAAAGTTTAATTAATTTAGAAGAAATTCAACAACTTTATGAAAAAAATGTAATTTTTGTTAATTTTTTTGAAAAAGTTATATAATAATCATAAATGTTAAGCACAACTCGAAATTATTTATTGTTAGTTGGTCTAAATTGTTAAATTTTCGACTAAGTAAATTAAGATAATTTATCGTTGTGCTTTTTTATTTTAAAAAATAACAGGAGAGTAATTTGGAAGAAAAAAATTAAAAATTAAAGTCACTTTTAAAAAATACATAAGCACATAAATTACAGATACTGCAAATCTTCTTATTAAAAAAGAAATTTAACAATGGAAAAAATTAACAAATTTAAGTCAATATTTTTAAAAACAGCAATTAGCTTAGGACCGGTTTCTTCTTTGGCTATTTTGACATCCTGTTTTTCAAATGCAAATCACACTGAATTAAAATCACAAAAAGACAATCCACTTCATTTTGAAACCGAAAATGACAGTACAATCGATTTTCGTGTAATTTTTGGGTCTACAGATAATCGAACTAAGGCTCTAAAATCAATTTTTGAAAAATGAAACCAAAAATCCGAAGTTACAAATAAACAGGCAGGATTTTTACCGGTAAAATTAGAAAATATCGCGGCAAATTACATCGATGATCAAACTAATTTAGTAACATTTTTAGAAGTTAAAGATACAAAAAAACTACCAAATTTAACACTAAATTACCCAGCTCTGGCGGCTAGTTTGAATAAACACGGTATGCTTTTGGATTTAAATTCCCAAAGCGATTTAGCTGAGACAATTAAAAATAGTTATGATGAAAGATTTCTGGTAGAAGCAAAAAATTTACCTGAAATTGACCAAAATACACTACCTTTTTTACCAATACTAAAAACTTCAAAGGCGCTTTTGCTCGACAAACCGGTTTTATCATACATACTAGAATCAGCAAAAACAAGTCCTAATTTTAAAATTAGCGAGTCTGATAAAACACGAGTTGAAAATTTAGATCCAAAAAAAACTGATCTTGAATACATCAAAAAAGTCTGAGGTGAGTACAAAAGTTTTCCTTCAGATCAAGGTGGTTTTGAGGGCTATACTTTTAGTTTTGAAAAATTCAATAATTATAAAGATCTTATTGATTTTTTAAGTCGAGTTAGAAAATCTTTCCCAGATGCTGAAAAAGGTGATCAAAAAGAACAAGTTAAATTTTTACTCGGACTAAATGACACAGCCGCATTGTTCTTTTTTGCATCATTTGCCCAGGCAGATGGTGAGTATGAAAATTCAAGTTATTTTAAAGATCTTGATGGTAGCTCGCTCAACTATGCAAATCTTTTTGATGAGACAACCACAAATCACCAAAATACAAAAAAAGCCTATGAAATATTAGTTAATTTAGTAAAAAATAAATTACTTGGTCCAACAAGTGGCAGAACTAGGGCTAGCGAATTTTTAAAAAATCACCAATTAGTTTTTGCAATTACTTCAACAAGTGATTATTCGCGTAACTTTGAAAAACAAGGGCAAAATTTTTTACGTCTAAAAGTTAATTCAAAAACTTTTGACTATCAAGTTGGCTCAAAATCTAAAATTTGAAAAATTGTAGCTGAAGAAAATATGCCTGCAAATGCAATTGCAAAAGTTCACCAAATTTTAGATAATTCAACCGGTTATGTTTATGAAGGAAATTCATTTTCTGTAACAGGAAATGAAATTTCTTTAAGCAAAACTGATGACAAAGATTTAATTGAAAAAATAAAAGAAGCTAAAAAATCAAAACCTAATTTAAACCGTTTTAATTTTTTAGCAATTGATTCTAATTTTGACAAGTGAATTGAGGATAGAATCAAAGAGGATTCAAATACTTCTTCACTTTATGTTGAATCAGCAAAAAACAAAATTAAACTCATTAATCAACCTGAAAATGCTTTTATTTTTTCAGGTTCACCCCAAAAACTTAATGAAGACGAGTTAGAATTTCTCAACGAGCCTTCAAAAACACAGGAATCAAATAAATTTAATATTGTTACATCCCAAGGTCCATCTTTGATTGGATTTTACAATAATCCAACCGAAAATGAAGCCACACTTAACTTTGTTAAATGATTTATTTCAGAAAAAATTGAATTTGACGGACCAAATAACAAAAAAATGGTTGTAACTCCGAGTGATTTTTTAGCATTTTCAGCTTCAAACATAAATCCAACTAAGTCAAATTTGGAATCAAGTTTTGATCAAAATCCAGCTTTTGCAGCAAATAATGCTTTCAAAATTGCTTATGAACAATTCCAAAATCAGTTAAAAAACCCTGAAAAATATAGAGTTTTTACCGAACCTGCCGGAATTGACTCAAATGTTTTTAGAAAAGCAACTTTAGGAAGTGTTTCTCAACTTTACAATCAGTTTTTAGGCAACCCGAATTTAAATCTTGAGTTTAATACTTTTCTTAAAATTTTAAAGGATAATATCGGCGCATCAGTTAAATTAAATAAAGACAAAACAGAAAAAAATTCACAAAAATAAAATTCTAAGGAGAAAAAAATGAACACACATACTAAAAAAGGTACAAAATTAAGGCATAAAAATAACACAGCAAAGAAAATTAGTCGGATTTTCTTATCTTCTTTATCAGTACTGGCACCAATTGGAATTATGGCTTCTTGCGGTGTCGGTTCAGATGGAGTTAGACCATTTTCATTTGACACCGAAGATGATGGTGAGTTAGTTTTTGGTCACAATTTTTCTTCAAGTGGAAATGAAATTAAAGCATTAAATAAAATTATTGAACTTTGAAATACAACTGCAAAAGATAAACCTGATTTTATAAAAATGAAAGAACAAAACTTTCAAGGGGGATATTCAGGAGCTTCTAATTCAATTAACACTTTTTTAGAAACAAAAGATCGACTTAAATTACCCAATATTGTTACAAATTATTCATCTTTATTAGCAATTGTAAATAAATATGCAATGGCAATTCCGATTGTTTCTGATTTAAAATCAGATCAAGATCCAACTGATGAAAATGAAAAAAATACCAAAAATTTCCTAAAAGAGCAAGGAATTGAGGACTTTTTACAAATTAACTCAGAAATTCCGTTTCTTGACGAAAAAGGAGTCTATACTCTTCCATTTGGAAAATCTTCTGAAGGTTTATATGTAAATAAAGTTTTATTTGGCTGAATTATTCAACAGGCAATGAGTGACCAAAATCCAGCAAAAATTAAAGCTGAAGACAAAGCTTTTTTTGATGAATTTACTAAATTAGCTGCGCAAAAAACTGAAGATGTTACCGAAATTAAAAAACTTTGAAAAGAATACGTGCCAAGCACTGATGGTCTTTCTGGTTATGAGTTTAAAAAATCTGATATTGAAAACTTTAGTGATTTACAGAAACTATCTTCAAGAATTGTCAAAGCATTTCCAAAAGCACTTGAAGGTTCAAGTCTAACCGCGGCAAAATCAGTTTTAGGAATTGACAATGCAGCTACTTTAATTTATGGGCTTTCACGTTCTTTGTCAGAAAATGATAAATCAAAAGAAGTTACCGTTTTAAATCGAAAAGCAAATCTTATTAGTTATACATCATTTTTCAACAAACCTGAGACAGACAGATACAAAAATTTAAAGCAAATTTATGATCTACTTTCCAAAGGAATGGCTGATAAGTCAATTTATTTTACAGCTCCTGGTGAGTATAACTCAACTTATTTCCGTAATCATCAACAACTTTTTTCAATTGGATCAACAGCCGGATTTCACCACAATTATATAAAAGCAAACTCCAAAAATTACAAAGTAAGTTTTAATTTTAAAAATGCTGGACATATTTACACCCCTTTTTCTCCAAGATTTTCAGCAGTAATTAAAGCATCAGATTTAGCAGACATCTCAAAAGAAATTACAGTTAAAGCAATTGATGGTAAAAGCAACGTTAAAATTAAGCAACCAATTTTAGCTGAAATTAAAAGTCTTTTAGAACAAAACCCGAATAAAGAGTTGTTTTATTTTACTGACCGAGATGAGACTCCTTCTGGAATCATTGAAGGATCATACAAAGTTCTTGATGCAACAGAAAAATTTAAGCCAATTGTAATTACTGGATATAATGGAATTGAAGAAGCATCGGCTTCTGGCTCACTTAATGAAGAAGAAATGGATATTTTAGCAGCACCACACAAGTTTGACAATAATTCAAAAATTACCGCTGTTGCTGCCCAAGGTCCTGATTTGATTTTTATTCATGCAAATGAAAGAGAAGATCGTGCTGTTAAGGCTTTTGTAAATTGGATCTTAACTGAAGAAGTTGACTTTGGTGGAAATTTCGGAAAAATAACTCCTGTTGAGTATTTTTCAAAAGCAACCTCATATTTATTACCACTAAAATCAACCCTAAGTACCGATGTTTCTAAACCAAAAAACAAAGGTCAAAGATTAGCACTCGAGCAATTTAGTCGCTTTAATGATCAACAATCTAAAGCTAAATATTCGCTTGTTTATGATAATGCTGATGCTAGATCCTCTGTATTTCGTTCAAATTTAGACTCAACCGTTGCACAAATGCAATCACTTAAGGCAGCCAATGGCACTGTTCCTGATTTTAACAGTTTTCTAAACACTTTGAGTCAAAATTTAGGACCTGAATTTGCTAGAGAAAAAAAATAAACTGATAAATTTGTCTTATGAAAAGAAACTTTTTAAAGCTGTTTTTTGCTAGTATAAATTTTACTTTTATCCCTTTTTTTATTGCTTCTTGCACAACAAATCAAGGCACCCAAGGTTACTTTCACGCCCAAAAATACTATAAAATAGAAGATTTTTCGCAAAATCCTGAGCTTGATTTGCAAAACCAAGATAGTCAATATGCCAAAGACATTGCAAAATTTCTTAATCCAAATTATTCTTGAACTGAAGAAGATAAACTCAAATTTAAAGATGATATTTTGCCTGATTCAAAATTTTTTAACCTCCAAAAAGTTCAAATTCAAAAATGGACTGATGGCGATACTGCAACCTTAAAATCTGTTGGCGAAGTCCTAATTGAACCTGTTTTTAATGTCAGAATTGAAAGTATTGACACTCCAGAGGTAGGTACGTCCATTTCTGGAACTTATAAAGAAACCGAAGGACTTGAGGCTGAATATGCCAAGCGAGCAACTAAGTTTGCCGCAAAAATGTTGCCCGTAGGTACAGAAGTTTATTTTGTTTATCCAAAAACAGGTCCAGCGCGCTCTTTTAATCGTTATGTTGGGAGTTTATTTTTTGGTCATAATGGATTTTATAAATCTTATGGAGTTGAAATAACAAAAGCAGGACTTGCGGTTCCAACTTTGCAATCAGGATTTTCAGGAATAACTAACCAGACTACAATTTATTATTATAATTCAATCAAACAAGCAGCAGCAGTTGAGAATTCTATTAATAAAAAATTCGGAATTTATGAAAAATTAAAAGATTCAAACATATCTTCGCTTAACGAAAATCTTGAATCTATCTATAAAACACGAGGTCTTGCAAAAATTTCTGATTTTTTAGTTCTAGGTGAAGCAAATAAAGATAGAAATGTTGTTGACTGGTATGAATTTAGGTTAGAAAATTCAAAAGATACAAAAAGTGGAAATAATAAATAACATGAAAAAAACAGATGATAATAAAAAAATCGAACAAAATAACTTTGAATCCGAGTTAAAAAAAATTCGGCAGGCCGCAAATAGTCGTTATAAATCAAAATTTTCAATTCCAGCAATTGAAATTAAGGACCTAACAATTGACTTTGGTGAAACACTTGCTGTTGACAGTGCAAATATTAAAATTTACAAAGGTGAACTTGTTACACTTTTAGGACCTTCTGGTTCAGGAAAAACTACAATTTTAAATGCAATTGCTGGTCTTTTGAATCCAACTTCAGGTCAAATTATTTTCAATGGTGATGATGTAACCCGAAAATCACCTCAGCAACGTAAAATTGGTCTTGTTTTCCAAAATTATGCGCTCTATCCGCATTTAAATGTTTTTGGAAACATTGCTTTTGCTTTGCATAATGACCCAAGATGAAAGCAAAAAGCAATTGAAAAATCGATGCTTGCACGTGTAAATGCTAATTCAATTGTTTTGGCTAAAAATGGTGCTTCACTTGAAGATCTAGAAATTTACAAAAATAAACTATTTGATTATTTTGATATTTACCGTCAATTAGAACATGATTATAATGAACTTAAAGCACAAATTTATCACAATTTAAATCAACTTCAAACTGATTATTTTTTAATTGAGGCACACAAACAAGCTGAAATAAAAAATTTAACTATTGATTTCTTAAAATTAGGCAAGTCTGCATCAATTTTTTGAGCTTTTTGGAAAAGAATTTTTGGTAAAAAAGAAGGGGAAATTTGTCCAATCCAACAGGCAATCACCTTTCGAAAAGCTTATAAATTAAAAGTTGACAAAATTAAAAAACAAGCAAAAATTGACAAAAAAGCTCATAAAAACAAAATTCAGGAAGAAAAATACGCAATAAAAAATGCTCCTGAACTAGTTAGGGCTCGTCAAAACTTTTTAGAACAAAAAGCACTTTTATACGAAAAATTAGAAAAACTTGAGAAATTGCAAGCACAATTTCTTAGTAATTCAAAAATAGAGCTGGCTAAAATTCAGCAAGGTTATAAAAATTTTACTAGTAAAACAAGTCTAAAAGATGCTGAATCAATCAAATTAGATTATGAAGAACAAATTGAGGCTTTTAATCAACGAAAAAAAGAAAAAGAGCTTTGATTTAAAACTGAAATTGAAAACGAAAAAAATCAAATTAAAAATTCAGGAAAACTTGCAAATCTTGAGCAAACTTACCTTGAAACCAAAAAGAAATTTCTTGAGACAAATACTCGTCATTCACCGAATTTGTTGCTTTTAAAATCGCTTAAAACTAAATCAAAAACTTACAAAAAGGAAACTTTAAAACTGTTTTTAGACTATGAAAGAAACTTAATTAATAAGTTTTCCCTTAATACTTCGAAACTAAGCGAGCAAGAATTAAAGCAATATCAAGAGTATCAAAATGATAATATTTCAATAAAAGAAGCAATAAATCGTGCTGTTTTACGAACAGCCGAAAAAGTTGAAATAACTAAAAATTTAGCTAAAAAACCAACAAAACTCTCCGGTGGACAACAACAAAGAGTCGCAATTGCCCGTGGAATTGTTCGACATCCTGATATTTTACTAATGGACGAGCCACTTTCAAACTTAGATGCCAAACTAAGAGTCCAAACTCGTCAGTGAATTCGAAAAATTCAAACTGAAATCGGAATAACAACTGTTTTTGTTACTCACGACCAAGAAGAGGCGATGTCAATTTCGGATCGAATTATCTGTATGTCAACTGGATATGTTCAGCAAATTGGAACTCCAACTGAGTTGTATCATAATCCTAAAAATGAATTTGTTGCTTCATTTTTAGGTGTGCCTGAGATGAATATTTTCGATGCTTTTTATGACAAAGAAACTAAAAGTGTCATTGTTGATAATCAAATAATTTTTGAATTACTAAAAGATTATGAGCATGAAAAAATAAGAGTCGGAATTAGAGCTGAAGATTTAGTCGAAAATGAAGCTGGTAATTTTCAAGGCAGAATTAGCGTGATTGAATATTTAGGAAAAGATATTCTTGCCAAAATTGATGTTGAAAATATTGGTCAAATTTCAATAATCTTGCGTAAAAAACCAGCCTATGAAATCGATGAAATTGTCAAATTTAGTATTAAATCAGGAAAATTACATCTATTTGATTATCAAACAAGGGAGCGAATCCAATGAACTTAATTAGTAGATATTTCCTAAAAAAGCGAATTAAAAAAACTAATCTTGAACTTGGAATTTTAGACCAAAAACAACCATTTTGAAAGCCTTTTTTAATATTGTTGCCTTCAATTTTAGTTATTTTTATTTTTACTTTTTTACCATTTTTATACTCAATTTCGAAGTCTGTAAGTATCGAAATTAACCCTAATATTGCCGGAAATACGCGATTTGGTTTTGATAATTTTGTTGATTTAATTACACTTGATACTAATTTTCATATTGCAATTCGAAATTCTGTCATTTATTCAATAGCAGCACTACCTCTTGGACTAATAATTAGTTTAATTATTGCCTCAACAATTGCTTCGCTACACCGAAAATATGCCCGTGGATTTTGACAGACTGTCTTTTTTTTACCTTATGTAACCTCAGGTATTGCCGTTTCAGTTGCTTTTGCCTATATTTTTGATAGTGAAACTGGCTTTATTAACCGTCTTTTTGGTATTTCAACAAGGTGACTAAATTCAGGAAATCCTTCATCTTTTAATGCTCTTTTAGTTGTTTTAATGTCTGGAGTTTGAAGAAGTCTTGCTTTTGAAGTTTTAATTTTAACAACCGCAATGCTTTCAGTTAATCCAACACTTTATAAAGCAGCGGCAATTGATGGTGCTAGCCCAGTTCGTCAATTTTTCAAAATTACTTTACCTTCAGTTTCAAGAACAATTAACTTTTTAATTACAATCGGAATTATCGGCGGAATTAAGGTTTTTCCAATTGGTATTTTTGCCAACGAAACTGAAGCAATTAGTAATGGGGGCGCAACTTTACTGATGTATATTTACAAAAATGTGCGCGGAACACCAAACTTTGCCCAAGCTGGTGCCCTAACTATTTATCTTTTTGTTTTTGGAATTGCCCTTTCAGTTGTTGTCAAAAAGTTTTTAAGCACAATATTTTTAGTAGCTGACAAAATTACGGAGAAAAATGTTCATTATAAAATTAAAAATTCTAAAATATATTAGCGATAAAAAAACTGCTAGAGTAACTGAGTCCATTAATTCGCAAGTTCGCAACCGAAATATTACAAGTGCAATTTGAAGCTTTTTACTCAAATTCATCGTGCTTTTCTTTTTTGGAATTTTAATAGTTTTTCCTTTTTATTTTATGTTAGTCTATTCACTTTCACCTGAAGAGCAAATTCTCGACACGCGGATTCCGGTTTATTGACCTAATCATTTTGCCTGGGATAATTTTGTCAAAGCTGCCCAGTCAGGTTACTTTGCCGCTCTTGGAATTACCGTTTTAGTTACTTTAATTTCTGTGGTTGCAAAAGTTTTTTTCTCAATGACTTTTGGCTATGCTTTTTCGCTAAGAAAGTGAAAATTTAAACAAGCTTCTTGAGTTGTTTTCCTTTCAATTTTAGTTCTTCCTGAAACTGCGCTTTTAATTGGACAATACCGAATTATGGTAATGCTTGGTTGAAATGACGGTTTTCAGTCAATTTTTGCCCTAACAAGTCCATTTGTTGCCTCTGTTTTTTCCGGCTTTATGTTTCGAAATGCTTTTGAAGAAATTCCTGATCGAATTAAAGAAGCCTCAATGGTTGATGGTTGTTCTGGGATTAGATATTTCTTTAAGGTAGCCACCCCAATGATATCGCCAACAATTTGAACTGTAGGAATTCTAACTGCTTTTTCAGCTTGAAATTCAACCCTTTGACCACTTTTAATATTACAGTCTAATTCGGCTGATTTAACAACACTAAATACTTGATTATTACAAAAAGTTGGGGTTGCTGATGAAACAGCCCAAATTCCGGGAGGCTACTTTAAAAACATCAGAATGGCCGGTGCGATTTTAACAATTCTACCAATGTTTATTGCTTATTTTGTCTTTCGTAAACGAATAATGAGCGCAGTCTCACGCCAAGGATCAACGGTAAAAGGATAAAATATGACTAAATTGAAAATTTTTTTTAAGAAAAATAAAGAAAAAATCGGACTTAAATTACAATCATCATTTGTTTGAGCTTCAGTTATTGTTGGTTTGGGTTTTACTGCTTTAACTTTTTGAGCAATTATCTATTTTTTCCAGCAAGCATTTTTAGACGGCTTTTTGTAAAATAAGTACAAATTTAAACAACAATTCCAAACATTTAATTGTTTGGAATTTTTTTTATTTTTGCTTTTATTAAATAGTAAAATTTATCCTTGCTGGTCAGGATTTTATAAAAACTATAAATATTTAATTTTATAAGATCTAAAAAAGTGCCTAAAAACTCAAGGAAAATAACTATCAGGGAAAAACACAGAATTTTAAATCTAACACTCACGATAGAAAAAATCTAGTTACTAATCAAATAAAGCAAACTAAAAAAGCTGAAATTTTAACTTAAAAAGCAAAATTATGGATTTTTAAACTGCTTTTTTAGTTCAAAACACTGGCAAAAATCCTAAAAAAATATAACTACTATTTAAACTCAATGTAAATAGAAAACTCGTTTTTACTTACATTGAGCCTAAAAAAATATATGAAGTTTTGAAAGAACAATAATTAAAAGCCATAAATTTGTAGATTTCTAAACGGTCAAATTTAAGGCATTCCATCATATTTAAAAATATAACGGAAAATTCGCATTTTCTAATTTTTTTAAACAAAAAACATAACTGATTCCCCCTTAATTCAATATCAAAATTTATTAATTTATTCTTAGTGAAGATTATTATAGCATAATTTTATTTTAGACCAAACATTTTTTTTTTTTTTTTTCAAAAGGCTAATTTTAAAATAATAAAAAACCCCTTTGGTTAAAACTCAAAGGGGTTTTCACAAATCAAAAATATCTGTTTATTGCCTTTATATTTTTGATTTGGGAATAGCTTTATTTTAAAGCTATTTTGCAAAAACATCTTTTTGTTTGCTTAGACCTTCAGGAAATAAATTAGTTTTAAAATCACTTTCATTTTTATAAAGTTCAGATAAGGCTTTTCAATAAGATTTTTGTTGCTGAGCATCGCTAGAAGAATCGCCATAAATTAAATCATATTTAGGAAGATTATATTTGCCATAATAACCTTTATAATCATAGCCATAAGAACGCAAATTTAATGTTAAATTTGCCGAAGCTTGCGAGTCTGAGGCATAAACAACAGAATAAAGTCGACCATCTTTAAAGAAAACAGGACTACCAGACAAACCACCGCTTGCAGTATAATTATCAATAACAGTTCCAAGACCACCATTTAAATATTTTTTGGATTTACGTTTTTTATCGGTTTGGTCAAAATAATCAAGTTTTGTAAAAGATTTAGCCAATACTGGTGCAGTTATAAAATAATCGCTAATTCCGGGAATATTTACAAAACTGCGGTAAGATCTTGACCAAGCAAATTCCGAACCGCCATTAATTAAAGGGTCATTTTGGTTTCTAGAATTAAAAAGACGGAAATTTTTATTAATCCAAGGCGAAACGCTGTAATCTTTTAGTGCAAAATCGGTTGGATAATCGTTTTGAGAAATAGTAGGGTCGCCTTTTGAACCTGGGTAGCCTAAACTATAAAAAGGGGTTTTTTCTAGATTTGAATATTGATCTGAATTAAACGGATTAAATTCAGAAATTTTTAACGAATTTTGCTTGTGATTATTATAAAATTCTTCAGTAATTTGTTTAGCTTCGGCCTCATTATTGAAATTTATTTCAATAATTGCAAAATCAAGAAATTCATCAACATTCTGGAGATCTTGTTGATCACTAAAATCGCTAGGTTTGAATTTAAAAACATCAGAGCCCATTAAAATAGTTCTAACATTCATACTTTGGGTTGGTTTTTGGCGGACTTTTGTTTGGTCGTTAAGTCCTGGTAATTCTGGAGATTCTAAGCCGTTATTGTAAATTTTACCATTGTTTTCTTTGATATCAAGTTTAACTGTGTTATAATACTCATCTTCAGAGTTTGCTCCTCTAGAGGTTGGCAAAATTGTATTCAAAGGAACGGTTTGTTTTAATTTTGTAAGAGTTATACTTTGTGTATTTAAACGAAGATCAGAATCATTATAATTTGAAAAATCACGGCCATAATGTTTATCTTTGTCAAAATCGTTGGCGATTTGCAAATTATTTGCCACGTGGGCATTAGTTAAAAAGAATCATTTTAGTGGATAGGATGAATTTTGCGGAATTTGGTAGTCTAAAATTCCTAAGGTTCCAAAGGAAAAATTTGTGCGCGTTAATGGATTGTTATTATGACTTGGGTGGGCTTCATGTGCGACTAAATTTTCGATTTTTATTGAAACAACATTTGGAATTAATTTCCTATAATCCTCAGAAACAATTTTTCTTGGCAAACCAAGTCGATTTGGGCCACCAAAAGTATAGTCAGAATTTTCGCTAGATTTTCATCAAGCCGGTGTTTTAAATCCTGCCTCATAAGTATTGAATTTTATTTTATTTATATTTCCATTATCGTCAAAAACAGGTAAGGAAAAAAGGCGAAATTGTGCGTTTTCAAATAAAGGTTGGTTTGATTCTTTTGCTTTTTGATTTAATTTTGCAATAGTTTCAGGCTTTTGTTTTGGAAAATTTTCGGGCCTTTTTTCAAGTTCACTTGTAGATCCAAAACCAATTCCACCACCGCTAAAAGTTGAATTTATACGATACCAATCTCATTCTTTTTCGGGAAAATCATTTTCGTATTGATCCAAAATTGTGCGCTTGCCATCATTGGAAAAACGACTAAAATTTTGACCAGAAGGACGAGAATTACTAATTAATTCAGCAATTTTTTTATCACGTTCTTCTGATGTTTGAGGATTTTGGGGGTTTTGAGGCGGCTGCTGATTGGCTGGTTTTTCTTCTTTAAAAATATCTTTTAGCGCGCCTAAGGTTAGTGTTGCTGTTGATCTTTGAGCTTCAAGATCGTATTGAGTTTGTTTTGCAATTTTTTCTAGAGCGCTAAAAATATTGTTAATTTGACTAATTTTTTCCTGTTTTTTGCCTAAATCTTTAACATTATTATCAATAAGTTGTAAAACTGACTTTTGTGATTCGGAAATGAATTTTTTAAACTCATTTTCTGATTTTTGACCAAAAAGTGATTCAAAATTTGCGTCAATTTTTTGTAAAACTAACTGTGTTTCAGGCGAATTTGTAAAATTTTCTTCAGGTTGAGTGCTTTTTTGACTTTGCTGATTTTGTTCTGAAGGTAGTTTTTGCTGTTGGTTGCTACCACAAGCGATTGCAAAAAATGGAACAGATAAAAGTGGAAATAAAAATTTAATTTTCATTTTATACTTCTCCTAAGAATCCAGATTCAACGCTGTTTTGTCCAGCACTTTTAACTGAAACTTGAACAAAACCAATTTGTGAGCCAACCTGTTTTAAAACTGATTCATTTTCAACATAAAGATGATTTACTAATAAACTACGTGAATTTGCTGCTCTAATAAAAGCGTTAATTTCGGTTATCGCATCACCGCTGGGCGTTCCGGATAAAAAAATGGCTATTGGACTTGAAGTTTGGGCACCGCTATTATCGCGAAACTCAATTTGAGCTCCGCCTGGTTCGTCAAAGGTTAATCGCGAACTTAATTGTCCGCCGTTAAAATCGTCTCATTTTGCAACAAAATTGTTGGCTTGATCAAGACCAAAAATTAACTTTTTAAATTTTATCGGACGAAATCCGGTAAAATCATCCTTTGCATAAGGATCTTCTTTTCAATTTTTAACATGTTCATTTCAGATTTTATCGTATTTTTCAAGACTTAAACCTTTGAGTGATTTGATGTTTTTTGCTCGTGAAAAATCAAGATTA
The DNA here is from genome assembly GCF_024758565.1 of Mesomycoplasma ovipneumoniae. Taxonomy (NCBI): domain Bacteria; kingdom Bacillati; phylum Mycoplasmatota; order Mycoplasmoidales; family Metamycoplasmataceae; genus Mesomycoplasma; species Mesomycoplasma ovipneumoniae. The sequence goes on along the minus strand of NZ_CP079199.1, from coordinate 973,882 downwards.
ACAGGACGACCGCCTTTACCACCGTGAGATCCTTGGAAAATTCGCTGATAAACTTTTGAATCAAAAACAATTGAAAGACCTTCATCGACAGTTTGAATTGTATCATGAGCATCTCAGGCTAAAGTGCTAAAAACAATTGACCCAGGTATTTTTTCACTAGGATGATTTTTATGAAAAGTTGCGGCATTATTATAATCAAAACTAATATAGTCAATGTTTTTTAGTGCATTTGGATTAATTGACCAGTTATCTGATAATGCATCAATATTTGAATAGAGTTCAAGTTCATCAAGTTTGATTTTTTCTAAAGGACGTAAATTAGCTGTTGCATTGTAATTATCAAGGAAAAGTGTTAACTTTTTAATAGAAGATGGAATTGAACTTAAAATATTCTCAACGTTTTGGTTTGAATTTTTATCGCCGACATTTTTTAGAACAATAGCTTGAATTTTATTATCTTTTTGGATTACTTTTGTTAAAATTTCCTGAAATTTTTTAAATGCATCATTGTCATTAGCATCAAGGACAATAACTTTGAGTGGTTGACGACTTGCTCTGTCCTCATTTTTATCATTAGGGGTATAATTATAAACTTTTACTGAATTTCCTAGTGAATTATCAATTCCGCTAAATTGACTAGAAATATCACTTCGGTCTCAACCTTCATAACTAAGGTCAGAAATTGTTCCAGGAGTCCGAGAAGCTCATGAGGGAATATTTATTAGCCGTTTTTTATTTGCTTCTTTTAGTCGATTTAGCACAGGATTATCAGATTCATTTTCATAACCCCAAACATAGGGTGAATCAACAGAAGGCAACATTCCGCGCAAAAGCATTTTAATTTCTTCTTGATTAAATGATTTTTTTGTTTGTTTTAACTGCTCAAGTATTTTTAGATCGCTTTGGGTACGCTCGAGTTGATATGCAGGCGCATTTGAACCAATAAAAGTTCGTAATTTTTGGATACGAAAATTTTCTCACTCAACTTTAGTTGATCTAAGATCACGATTGTAGCGCGGATCGTCAAAATGGTTGTCATAAATACGGTTAATTTCGTCAATTTCTTGTTGAAATCCAGCAATTTTTGCTTTTGCTTCTTTGATTGAATTATCGATTGCTTGGCTATATCGCGCTAGTGCAATTGCTTTTAATCTTTCAAGATTGGAATTTACTTGTGTTTGTGATGGACTAATTACTTTTGGTTCCTCACGAGGGATTGGTCTAGGTTCAACTCTAGGTTGATTTATCGGTGCTATTATTGCTTTTTTAGGAGTTGATGTGACTGGTTTTGGTTCTGGTTTTGGTGTTTCTACTTCTACTGGTTTGGGAACATCTATTTTAGTAACTTCCGGTTTTGCGATTTCAGTTTGCACTGGTTTTTCTGGTTCTTTCAGAATTTCATTTCTGTCTTGGGGAGAAAAAACTATTTGAGGTCTAGGAATTTCACCTGTATAAGGATTTAATTGTTGGGACAATCCAATGACTAAAGTTGCAATTATTGCAGGAGTTGTTGCTAATAAAATTGTTTGTTTTCGTTTTGAAACTCTTGGTAAAATGCTCAATCTCATAATCAGGGTCACCCTTTCTAATTGTTCATGAGATAAATTTTACTATAAAAAATGAGACAATGCAAAAAAATGTAAAATTAGATAAATTAATTAGATAAATTATAAATTAGTATGTTGGTTTTAGGCTGTTCTAAAAATGTGTCAAAACGAAACAATTCAAATCGACAGTTGAAGACAAAAATAAATCCCAGTTTCGCAGTTTGATGAGATAATCTTAAAAAAGTGTCATGTTTTAGGGACTTTTTTAACTTTTTGGCAAACTCAGGAAAAATAACTATCAAGAAAAAACACTAAATTTTAAATCTAACACTCATGAAAGAAAAATTCAACTACTATTTAAACTCAATGTAAATAGAAAACTCGTTTTTATTTAAATTGAGCCTAAAAAAATATGTGAAGTTTTGAAAGAACAATAATTAAAAGCCCTAAATTTATAGATTTCTAAACGGGTAAATTTAAGGCATTCCATCATATTTAAAAATATAATGGATAATTCGCATTTTCTAATTTTATCATGCAAAAAACATAACTAATCCCCCCTAATTCAATATCAAAATTTATTAATGATTCTTAGTGAGTGTTATTATAACATAATTTTTTCTTGTACCAAGTATTTTTTTTTTTTTTTGCAAAAGGTTAATTTTGAACTAATAAAAATTAAAGTTTTACTGTTAAAAACCCGGATTTACAGGTATTTTTGCATATTTATATTCACTAAAAGTGAATTTTTGCCATCAAACTGGGAGCTTAGAAGGTCAAAATTTGAAAATGTAACTATTGCTTGCCAAATAAAAGGCCAAGTTTTTATTTGAGATAAATTATCTTTTCAGATTTTTCAAAATAAAATGTTAGAAAAAATTAACAAGAGTCAAAGTCAAAATCATAGCTAGAAACTAGTTGTCTGAATTTTTTCTAATTATTAAGGTTTTAATATTATTTCTCAGTTATTATTTGATTATATAAATTATTGAATTGGTCTAGTGTTTCAATTTTAGAAAATTCAATTTGCGTTATTGTTGTATTTCCAATATCAATTTTTTCAAGTTTTTCTAAATTTTCAATTTTAAAATTTTGAGGTTCTGTTGCAAAATTAGGGAACAAATCCTTATAATTAAAAGTGTAAATTTTTATTTTTTTAGCTTGTTCATCAACTTTTCAATACAAAATTTCGTCATCAAAAATTTTTTTTGCATCTTGTTTTTTTAAAATAAATTTATTAAAAACTTCGGAATTATCTTCTGTTGGAATAAAAAGTTTTGAAGGAACAAATGCACCACCTCATTCAGAATTTATTGAATCTTGCATTGATACAATTAGGTTTTTTGTTTCTTCTAATGTTGAAAAAAATTTTAGGTTTTCTAGTTGTTTTTTGTTTGAATTTGCATATAATCTTGTGCTTTTTAGGTTATTTTTATCTAAAATTTCCTGTTTTTTTAAAAGAAATTCTTTGAATTTTGAAGAATCATTATCACGAACAATGTTATTATAAAGTACAAGATCTTCGATTCTGTTAATATGAATGTCCAATTTAGGATTAAAACTATTTCCAATAGATTTGTCTATAATTTTGTAATAAATATTAAATTTTTTAGTATAAAAATCTGAATCAATAATCGAAACAACCGGATTATTAACTATTAAAGGATCAATAATTTCGTTATATTTAAGACCGGTAGTAAAAAATTTTTCCAATTTTGAGTCAAACGACATAATCCCAACATTATCGGGATTATTTGGCTCAAAAAAAGTATGATTTGGATTAAAAAATGGTTTTTTAGCTTTTGATGTAAAAGATAAATCTTGATAATTTCAGATTGGTCGAACATAAGCAATAATTGACTTTTTTTCAAAAAAATCAGGTGTTTGTAGTACTCTTTTGTAAAAATTATCGTTTTTTATCTTTGAAAAAAATGAAAAAAAGTCATTGTAGTTTTTTAAAATCACAAAATTATTAATAATTTTTTTATCTTTTCATACGCCTTGATCAGTTATATCGTCAAATTCTAATGTGTCATTATTTTTCTTAAATTCAGAGCGAAAAAAGCTACTTAATTTAATAAGGGGAAAATTGTTATCGGAGTTTTTGAACAAGTTGTTTTCAAAAGATGGATATTTTTGCCGTAATTGGTTAGCTCTTTCTGGATTTTTTTGAAGCAAATCTGATCAATATTGCGAAGTAAATCAATGATTGTCTGCCGGATTAGAAAAACCCTCAGGCTTAGTGTTGCTAGTAAAAAATTTATTTTCAGCATCGGACACATCCTGAAAACTAAGTGTTTGTGATTTTTTAGGACTTATATAATTAATGATCAAAATTGTAGAAACAACCCCAGCAGCTACAAAGTTTGTTAATAACAAAGAACTATAAAAAATTTTTTTTGCTTTTTGTTTCATACTTACACCACTGTTTTATTGTATAAATTATTGAAATCTTCGATGGAATTCAATTTTTTTATTTCAATTTCTTGAACATCAATATCACCAATATCAATTTTTTCAAATTGTAACAAGTTATCAAAATTAAAGTTTTCAGGTTGTTTTGCAACTTGTTGGAAAATATCTTTGTAATTTAAAGTATAAATTAAAACTTTTTTGGAATTTTTATCAAATTCTCAATAAACTATTTCATCTTTAAAAATCTCTTTTAATTGTTGTTTTTGCAAGATGAAGCTATTAAATTTGTATGTTTTGTCCTGTGTTTTTATGGGGATAAATAAATTTGATAGGTGAAATTCGCTTTTTCAATGCTCATTTTTCAATAAATTTTTGTTATTTATCAAGTCTTTTACTTCGCTAAAGTTTGAAAATATTTTATTTTCACTTAAATTAGATATGTTTTTATCAATTTGTGATGCATAAAATCTATTTTTTTTCAAATTTTTTCTTGACAAAATTGTGTTTTTTTTATTAATAAAATCCAAAAAATTACTAAACTCTGCTGATGTTTTGTCTAGCGAATTATACAAAACCAAATCTTCTATATCGTTAATTTTTATTGAAGATAGCGGATATGATTTATTATAAGAATTTTTAGGAATTGATTTATAGAAAATTCGGAACCTTTCGCGTGTTTTACTAGTAGAAGAAGAATTTTCTTTTAAATAATTTGAAAATTTTTGATCTATTGAAATAATTAAATTTTGATTCTTATAGGTAATTAGACCTATTGGTGATAAATTAGTTTCTAGACTTGTTTTATTAAAAATAGGAACAACATTTGTCTCGTCTTTTACATAAACTAGAAATATGTTATTATCAAAGAAATCTTTATTTAAATTTTTTCTTTCAAATTCTTGCTCGTCTTCAAATTCTTTAAAAAAATCCAAATAATCGTCAAAATCTTCGATTATTAAAAAATTATTAGAAAATAAATTGTCAAATCTATCAGAAAACGAATTTAATTTTAATTCTTTAAAGCTAAATTCATTCTTTTTATTATTATATTGATTAGCAAAAAAACTTGTTAAATTTTTAGTTGTTTTATCATTTCAATTATTGACAAAATTTTGTTCTTGAAAATATAAATATTTCTTTACTATTTCTTGAATTTCTTCAGGATTTTGTAGAAAAGTCATTTTTCATTTAGAGTTTTGAATTCAAGGTCTTTTTTTGCTGTCAATACTTAGTAAATGATTATATGAAAAAATATTTGATTTAATTAGACCATCGCTATCATCGACTCAAATAATAGGTTTTTGTGGATGTTGACTAGAAAAATTTGCTTTATGTCCAAAAGAAAAATTTTGAACTGCAAGAATAATTATAGGAAGTAACCAAGGAGTTGCTAACATAGTTACTATAAAAAATATTTTAATTTTCTTGTATAACATATGAAACCGCCAAATTATCATCTACCGATTCTTTAAAAAGAGAAGAACTAGTTTTCTTTACCAGGATTCGGTATACCCCTGATTCTTCTGCTGAATATCTTATTAACTCAACGTTCGAAGATCCTGAAGAACCAGAATTTAAATCGATGTTTTGCCAATTGTTCCCCACCTTTTTTTGCAATTTTAAATCATAATTACTAAGCAATCTATTTTTTTGTTTATTAAGGAGAGTTTCTCTATTTAATCATTCATCAGGATGTTTAGGATGATATTCTTTTTCAAATTTTGATTGTACAGCTTTATTATATGCTGATTCTATGATTTTATCAGCAACATATGATAAACCAAATGTTAGTAAATTATTGTACCACGTATTAAGGGGAGATTCATATTTACCTAGGGGTTTTGTTAATCCTGCGTTAAAAGCTCAAGCAAGTGAAGCTTTTATTTTCTTTCCTTGATTTAATTTTATTTCTGGTAATACATAAACATATTCATCAGTGTTTTGAAATGATACAGAAAAAGTTTTTAAAGTTTCTATTGCCTTTTGTATATTAGCGAAATTAATTTGTCCTGCCCCAACTGCTGTATCAAAACCATTTGGCTTAGATTCGTGCTCATTTTCATAATTTTGCAAATATCGGGCTTTGCTAGAATCTTCTATGTAATTATCAATCGAAGACCATGTGTTTTGTTTTTCATTTTCTTTTTTTGTAGATTCAACAAAATTCTTTATACCTTTATAATCAAATTTGCTATCTACCGCAGATGAAGACAATACACTCTTTATTGCTGGAATAATATTTTTATCATTAAATAAATAAGGATTTGAACCAATTATGGTTGAGACTATACCGGTTACAATTGGCGCAGAAAAACTAGTTCCTGATTCTGGTGATTTTTGATCAGATAGCCCAACTATATTCTCGCCTGGGGCAACTATGAGCGGTTTAGGCAAGTCTCTTAGAGCTTTTGGCAATAATCTATTACTAAAAATACTTGCATAGAAGTTTTCTTTTGTACCAAAACTAGAGCCAACAACAATAGAATTTATTGCATTAGCATACCCAGATATGTAACCATATTCTTTTTCAGGATCAGGATTATTATTGTTTATTAGTCTATTATCATGTTTTTTTAATCTATCATCATATTCATTTCCGGCAGCAAAAATATTTATAACACCATATTTTCTTGATAGGAAATCCAAATAATAAAGATGATCAATATATCGAGAGACAGAGTTTTTTAACAGAGAAGAATTATTACCATAGATATCTTTGAAATTAGCATCAACGTCTTTTTCATGTATGAAATTAAATCCATAGCTATGGTTTATTACTCTAACTCCTTTTTCAATTATTAGTTTTTCAAAAATTGACATTCAAACAGGGGAATCAAACGATCCTACTTCACCCAAATTTGCGAGATGCAAATCAGTATTAAATGCAAATCCGCTCTTTCCTACTATTATTCCAGAAACCAAACTGGCGTGATCATTTTGATTTTCATTAGTTTTTTTTGAATCAGCGCGACCAATATTGTAGTAATTAACCAAATATTTGGGAATTTGAGCTTTGAGTCAATCGCTTTCATCATAGGTGCCGCTCATACCTACTTCAACTACTCCGACTTTTTCGTACTTATTATCTCTTGTAGACTTATAATCAACTATTTCCTTTTCTTTTGTAAAATAATCTTTGGTATTTCTTAAATATGCATAATAGTAGGCGGCATGGTGTAAGTTATCGTAAAAAATTTTGGGTTTAGCTTCTTGGTTTAAAGATTTAGCAGAATAAGTCGGGAGTGAATCTGGGTTTGTCGTATTTTCTATATTATTAATTACTAATGAAACAAAATCTAGTTTTTCTAATAATTCGAGGGATTTTTTTTCAGCGAGTGAATTAATATTAATCCATATTATTGGTGACAATTTGCTTACATAGCTACTATTTATTTTTATATTATTTTCTTCAAAGAGCGAAGTTATTTGTTTTAAATATTCATTGTTTTTAGTTTGATAATATTCAACATTCTCACTTAAAGAATTATTGTTTGTATCAATTAAATCTAAAAATATTTTAATATCTACATTTTCAGCATTTAAAACATTTTCCACATTACTAGATTTTAGTAATGAAAAAGCTGTGAATTTTTGATTAGATTTTCTACTAAATATTTTTTTATTTTTTTGCTTAAAACCAGTAAGATCTTCTTGTGATTTTGATAATTTGTTGTCGTAATTAATTTTATTAGCAAAAGTATTTGTAAAATTACCAGTTTTGTTAGATTCTGATGAAAGTGTCGATGAAATAAGACCTGAAAAAATTGGTATTGCTAAAAACGATAGTAAAGTGAAGACCTTAAATAGTTTATTTTTTGACATTTTCATAGCGCAACCTCCTAATTATCCTTATATAAATATTATACAAATTTTAATCAACGAAAATCAAAAATAATGAATATTTATATTTTTATTAAGGTTTTACTAGAAAAAATCATAAAAGTGAAATATAGTAATTTCAATATTAAAATAAAATAAAATAAAAAATTAAATAACAAGGCATTTTTTTGGACTTTATTTTTTATGAATAATTTTAAATTTTTTAATATTAAAATATAAAAAAATTTAATACATTCAACAAAAAACTATAATACTTTCTTACCTTAAAACCTTGATTATAGGTGTTAAAGAAAAATAGCAGAATCTAAAATAAAGCCTTAAACCTTGTGCATTTAATCTAATGCACACTAAAAAACGGGAGTATTTGTCAGTTTTTACACCACTTTAGAACAAAAAACAGTTTGAAAAAATATAATTTAATTTTCAAACTGTTTTTGCAAATTTATAATAGTGAACAAATATTTTTTAGATTTTCTCAAGAAGACCTAAGGCATATTTAGCGGCGCCTTGAGCGCCTTGTTTTATGTTAAAATTAACTTGGGAAATATCAAGATTTTGGCCAATTTTATCACTCAGATATTTAATGCAATAAAAATTCAAGCTATTTTTGGCACTTATTTGCGCAAAGGAAAATGCTTCCATATCAAAAAAATCAACAAATTGAAAATCTTTTACTTGATTTTCTTCAAAAATAAAACTATTTGATGAGCCTAAATTAAAATTTTGTGCAGCAATTAAATTATTCTCGTAAAATTTAGGTTCAAATGGTAGTTGGCCTGGCTGATATCAAGGTGTTTTTGCATCAAGTAGATAAAAACGTTTGGGAAATATCAATTGATTTTTCATTTTTGAAAAATCAATTGATGAACTTCCACCACAAGCGCCATAATTTATTATATTAGTAATTAAAAATTTTACTGCAACTGTTTGGGCAAAAATAGCTGAATTAATTAAGCCTATTTGTGAATGAATATAAAAAAAATAAATATTTTTATATTCATAAACTGGAAAATTTAGGTCTAAAACACTAACATTTTTTATAAATTTTGCCCCAAGTAATTCTAAATTTACTTCTTCTTGCTTATCAGCATAAAAAATAGCACTTTTAATTTTGATGTTTTTCATATAGTTTCATCTGATTGGTTGAGTTTATCATATTTTCATGCTTAATTTTGGACATTCTTACAAGTTGGCAAAAGGCTTTATTTAAATCTTGTTTTGCTAAGGCGCGTAATTTTTGAATACCTGGAAAACGACGACCGCGGGCTAATTTATCGGCTACATAAATTACTTTGTCAAACAATGACATTTCAAAACAAAGGGTTGTATGGCAAGAAATAGCGCGGATTATTTGCTCAAAAGGTAGTAAATAAACATTTTTTAGTCAAATTGAAGCTGTAAGTTGATGCAGTTCATAGTCTTGAAGATCTCTGTCATCAATTTTTTGGGATTTAAGAAAATCAATATGTTCTTGTCTGGTTCATTTTTTGGTTAAATCATGAAATAAGCCAGCATAATAAGCTTGTTTTGAATCTAGTCCATAAATTTTAGCATACTCATTAGAGAGTTCGGCGGTATTTTTTGAATGGATAAATCGGTCAGAATTACCAAGAAAACCTTTAAGAATTGAATTAGCATATAAAAAATTAGCACCAATAAAAGCATTTACTTTTGGATCAAGGCCAAAAAAGTTTCCACTTCTTATTTGCGAAGAACTAAAATTGGGCAGCTGGGTTGGCAAAATTAAGGCATTATAACGTTTAACATTTCCTAAATCAGGATAATTTTTGCGATTAAAAACAACAAGTTGGACTTTTTGAAGAATTTCCTTGTAATTTTTCCACTTTTTAAAACAAGCAAGATTATCAGAACCTATTATTAAAAAAAGTTTTGCATTAGGATATTTTTGTCTGAAATAATTTACTGTTTCAATTGTATAGCTAATTTTTTTGGCTTTAATTTCATAATCACAAACTTGTGTTTTTTCAATTTGAACTAATTTTAGCATTTCAAAACGAAATGCGGGGTCAATGTTGTTTTCTTTATTATTTTTTAACGGATTTATGTAATTTGGTACAAAAAAAAGCATATCTAAATTTAAAAAATCGATTGCTTTTTTTGCAATTTGTATATGAGCTTTATGAACGGGATTAAATGAACCGCCATAAATTGCAATTTTTTCTAATTTCATTTTTTAATACTCGGTTGCTTCAAATGTAACTGCTGAACGCACATATTTAACTTTTTTCGATTTTTCGATTTCTTTTGTAGGATTTTTTAAAAAACGGCGAATATAATCACCAACTCCGCCTTCTTTATTTGTTTTTTTAAGAATAACGGTTGCATGCTTTTTTACTTGCTGAGGCGAATTTGCCATTGCAACAGAAATTGTTGAAATTTCAAACATACCAATATCATTGTAACTATCACCAATTGAAATTATATTTTCTAAGTCAATTTTATAATAACGCGAAAGCATTGAAACTGCCTTAGATTTATTAACCCCAATTGCGGTCATATCAAAAACGTATGTGTGATTTTCTCCTTTTGATCAGGCCGAAAATTCACCTAGATCACCATAGCGTCGCTCTAAATATGATTTAAAATCGTTGATGTTTGTAGTTGGTTTTGTATCAAGAATTAAACAAGTTGGTTTTAAAGGTATTTTATGGAAATTTAGACCCGGCTTTAGATTTTTAATATGGTCAAATCCAAAAACTTGCTCTAATTGCTTATCGCGTTTTTTAATTTTAGCTCATCCAGGTCCTTCAATTGCAAAATTTGAGGTTTCGGCTTTTACTCGTTTGTCACCCATTATATATAAAATGTCATTTAAATTTATATAATTAATTGTTGGAATAAATTCAGAGTCAGTTGGGTTATGAATATAAGCGCCGTTAAAATTAGCAACAATTGTTTTTAGACCTAATTTTTCGTATATTGGTTTTGTCGATCTTCAAGGTCTTCCTGTCAGAATGCAAACAACATGTCCTAATTCAACAGCGCGTTTAATTTCTGATTCAGTATCTGGATGAATTTCAGAATTTGCACTATCAGAAAGAACTGTGCCATCAAGATCAAGAACAAAAAGATAGCGATTTTTTGAGATTTTCATTTTGTGAAATTATACCATAAATTTACTCGATATTATTATTTTATACCGATACAATTTTTAAAATATCAAAATTATATTTTTGGGAATATTAAATATTTTGATTTCCAAACTAAATTTTGAAAAAAATTATAAACTTAGTGAGGAAAGCAATCAATTTTGGAAGGATTCTTTTAATTTTGGCAAGATTTTGGTGAAAAAATTCAAGTAATAAATTTCCTCGTGATTACAGTGAAAAAATGACTTGAAGATAAAAAAATATTCTAAACTTTTGATAGAAAAAACTTTGTTAATAAAAGTTTTATTCAACTAATATATTATTTTTTACGAGGGTCTGTATAATTATCGGGATAAGTTCCATCATGAATTTGTTGTAAAATTTGGTCTTTTAATTTAGGTTGCTTTGTGATATTGGAAAATCGATTATTGTCAGCATTATAATAAATCATTGTGATCATGTCATTTAGCTTTACGTTGGAAGGTTTATATCAATATATTCACCCTAATCAACTTTTGGATTCAACAGGATTCCCTATTATGTCATCAATAAATTTCTTGTATTGTCTATCATTCGAATTACTTACTTTAGATTGGCTTCCATTGTGCAATGAGGCGCGTATTATTTCAGAAGCTTTCCAAGAGGAGAAAAAATTACCATAAAATAATTGGTCTCTAAGCCAATTTCGAGAAATCCTAGATTCATAAGTATAAAAAAGAAGGATTAGCGCTAGTCTATAAAGAAGTCTTCCTTTTGATGAATTTTTAAAATTGTTGATTGATATTCTGTTAGAATCTTTACCCTCAGAGTACCAAATTCTATGAAATAATTTTGAAATTGCTTCAAGTTGAGGATCTTTTTTATTCGATGTAAAAAGATCCTGAAAAGAAATTCCGGTATAAGTTATATGATTTAATTCTTTTAAAATTGGCGAAGCTTGATTTTCCTTTTTCTTATCTCAGTCCGGTGAGGCTAAAAATATTAAATCAAAGAAATCAGCGAGTGTTTTAGTTGATATTTTTTGTCCAGTTGGTGTGTTTAATGTTAATTTTTTTTCATCAATTAGTTCTTTTTGTTCCTTTTGACTTGGACCTGTTGAGTTATCGACGCTAATTTTTGGTTCAATTTTAACGACTAAATCAAGATTGATTAATTTTGCAAAATCTAATTTACTAAAAATAGCACTGAAAAAACTAGATGCTTCTTTACTAGATTCTAAAGTTTTAACTGCATCTAACATTTGGTCTAAAATTCCAGAAATTAAAGGATTTTCAAAGCCAAGACCAATAAATTCTTTTAAGAAAGTTTTAGGAATCTCTCTTGGTTTTTGAACTTTAGTAGTTAAATTTGGGTTGTTGTCTAAATTTAATTTTAGATATGAGGCAGCTATATCAACGGCTATATCTAAAAATCCATTATGTTTTACTAAAAAATCAAGCACATGTCACAAATAGGCCTTCAAAAATTGGCTATTAGTTTGGGTTTGCGAATTCTGGTTTTGAACGGTATTGTTATGACTATTATCATTACCTAAAAATTTAGTTAAGATTGATGAAAATGTTTTTACTTCTTTAAATGATTCTTGATTTTTATTTATATGATCTAAAATTCGAAAAATAAAAAGTTTGTTTGCAGAATTTGGTAAAAATTCTAACAACAAACTTTTAAATGTTGGCTCAATTTTTTTCTTACTTTCTTCTGATAGGCCGCTAAATATTGAAAAACTAGAAATATTCCCGACGCTTAATAGTTCAATTTTTTCTTTGAAAAAATCAGATTTAAAAATTTTTGTCAGTATTTTTCAAATATTATCTTTTTCTGATTGATCAATTTGGTTATAAACTGTTCCAATTTGCTTGACTAGTTCAACGATAAACTCTTCATTTGCAATCTCGGTTTCTAGTAATGAGTTCAAATTTGAAGTAGAAAACTGACCACTAGTTAATTTAGTCAAAATAGTTATAATTTTTGTTAAAAAAGCATTTTTTTTTGAATAATTTGGCGATTTTTTGGGCAAACTTTGGTTTTGTGTTTCTGCTGAAGATGAACTTGGAGATTGTTGTTCAGAACCAGAATCGCTAAATGGTTGAGCTTGAATTTGAAAATCAGCAATATCTTGACTCACATTTATTGCTTGAGCTTGGTCTGAAAAAATATTTATTGACTCTGGCTCATCGGTGTAATAACTTTCAATATTATTTTGAATTATTTTCTTAATTAGCTTGAAAAAAGATTCAAATTCTGTTTCTTCAAATTGAGTATTAAAAATTTTTTGTGATAGTTTTGCAAAATTAGTTGTTAGATTTTTCTCTTTTTCGTCTAATTTAACAATAAATTCACCAATAATTTTATTAAAATGTTGCCTTTCAAATAAAGACTTAATTAACGAAAAATTATCTAATGGCTTACTAATATTTGCTTTTGCAACTATTGTAAAATAGGAATTAAATAAATCTTTAAGTCCTTCAGATTTTAAAAATGAATCAAAAATTGGAACAATATCTTCACGATATCCTTCTGGAATGCTTGATAAACTTGATCGAATTTGTTCTAAAATAGGCTTAGTTTTCATTACTTCAGCAATTAATGAAGAAATTTTATCTGGAGTAATTTTGTTTTGATCTTGGCTACTTATTGCCTCTGAAGTATAGTAATTATTTGCAATATCAACGCTAAAACTATCAAATAAAGTCTCAATAACCGACTTTTTAGGAGTTGGATTATTAGAAATTGCATCAAAAATAATGGTAATTAATGATTTTATTATTAAAGGCGGTTGAATTGTTGTTTCACTTTGAATACTTAGAATTGAATCCCTTAGTTTTGTCAAAATATCACGAACAAGTTCTAAAATTGTATTAACAGAATCTTGTGATAAATTTAGTTGATATGCATCCAAAATTGCCTGTAAAAATTGGGAAATTGATTCTCAAGTTGCTGTGTTGCCTAAAAAAAGTGTAAAAACTTCTTCAATTAATTGAGAATTTTCTTTAAGAAAATTCTCAATTAAGGAATTAAAATTAGTGTGTTGTTCAAACTTTTTATTGTCAAAAAAATATTCAATAAGTTTTGAAAGTAATTTTTCAACTTCTGAAGATTCAAAAAAGTTAGATAAAATATTTAAAAGGGGTTCTTGAATTTTTGGATTGTTAAAAAAACTATTTTGGTCTAATTTTCCGATTAATTGCTTATGTAAAAATGATTGATCAAAAAGGTTTTTGACAAATAAAACCAAATCTTGATTTGAAATTTTGCTTTGAAAATCAAGACTAGCAAGACTTTTTAAAAGTGAATAAATTTGTTCTTGGCTAAAAAAATTATTTAGAAAATAACTAGAAAAATTTTGAAATGAAAGTTGTTGGTCCAAAAGCGCGATTTTTGTTGAATATTCTTGAATTTCTGCTTCATTTTTTGCTTTTGTTGCAGATTCAAGATTGTTTTTGAGAAAATCATACTCACTAAAATTTGATTTAGTAAAAGTTTCGAAAGTATTTATTGCGCCTTTAACAAAATCAAAAATTAAATTGTTAGTTGGGATTGTTTTATCATATTTTCAAATTTGATATTTAGAGTAAAAGTCTTCAAAAATTAGTCTAATAATTTGCGAAAAAGTTTCAATTGACTTAGGTGTTAGACCTTGGTCAGTCAGTGAATTGCTAATTAAATTAATTAAGTTAGTTAAGAACTTTTCGTCTTGAACATTTTTTGCAATAAAAGCGTAAATATTTTCTTCAAGTTTTGGCAAATTATTAGCTAAAAACTGAAAACCAAAACGGTTTAAATCATCAATTCGCTGATATTGGCTTTTATTTACTAAAAAATCATTAATTGCTGAATTTACAACATCTGATAAAGGTTTGAATGAATTTGAAACTAAAAAATCTTTGGCCGAATCAAAAAGGAAGGAAAAACTAGCATAATTTGGCGAAGAACTATCAATAAAGTTACTTAGGTCAAATTTTGTTAAAATTGGGTAAAATTTATTAAGTAATTTTTTAAGTGATTCAATTTGATTATTGCTTAATTCAAAACTTAAAAGTTCATGAAATAAATCAAGTAAATTTTTGGAATCTTTAAAAAAAGTTGAGTAATTTGTATAAATTTGGTCAGCAAAAATTGATGAAATGTTCTCAGTAACATTTTTATAATCGCTTTGCTTAATAACATCTAAAAAGTTTTTAGCAGCAAGATCATTCAATTTGGTCCAAACATTTGTTCGGACAATAACATCAGCGAGCGAAACTAAAAGATTAGTGAGCGAATCTTGATCATCTTTAGGCAAATTAAAATTAAAATTATCGTTAATAATTCCAACTAGAACCTGAACAGAGTCATGATGTTTTAGCGTTTCAGAAATAAAATTCCTAATAAAACTAACATTATCAGCGTCATTTTCTGGATTTTCGAGGTAAGTTTGGATTATTTGCTGAAAACTGGCAGAATTTTTATATTCATCAGCGCGAAGCTGAAAATCAGTAATTATTTTTGTAAATAATTTTCTAATAGAATCAAAAGTAAAAACTACTTTTAAATTATCTTTATATGCAACATCAACTTGGATAATATTATTAATTATAAGATCCTGAACTAAACTTTGTCCAAAAATAGAAGCAAAAATTAATTCTTTAGTTTTTTCAGGATTTTCACTGGCAAATTCAGAAGTTACAACAGTATTTAAAACATCAATTATCTGTTTTTCATCAAAGTCGGCAAAAATTTGATTAACTAAATCAGAAATTGTCGCCTTTTCTCAGTTCTGGGTATCAATAATATTTTGAACATAAGTCTGAAAACGCGCAATTATTTGACTAAAAAAGCCACTTGAGAAAATTTTTTGCAAAATTTGGGCAAAAGAAGCGCCAGCTTTTTGGTTTTCCTTTCAAAAATCGGTTAAAGTTTTTTGCACGCCTGGATTATTTTGGAGTCCTAACTGGACAAAACGGCTTAAAAAATCACCAAAATTATTATTTAATATAACATTCACAAAATTTTCAAGCGGTGATTTTTCAGTTTTTTGAATATCTGCAGTCGTTCTTGTTTCGATTTGAGAGGTCTCAGAAATAAACTTATCAGTTGAGCCTTCAAGACTTAAGGCCTCAAGAATTTGTGAATTTGATGCTATATTTAAAATACGACGGTAATTATTTAAATCTTTTTCGACATAATCTTTGTCTCAGCCTAATTTTTGGTCTGCTTCATTTCTAAATGGAATATCTTGTTCAATAGCAAGTTTGAACAAGAGGTCTTGGGCCATTTTTTTATAACCTTTTGTTGAAGGGTGAATATCTAATTCTTTTGTTGCAAATTCGCTTGGATTTTCTTGTCAAATTTTTTCATTATACAAGTCAACATACTGAACTTTTTGAACTCTGGCAACCTGTCTAATCGTTGAATTTAAACGTTTTATTGCTAAATTAGCGTAATTTTCCGGCAAACCTATCTCATTTGTTAGTAATTTTTCAAAAAATTTAACAATATTGGATGTCAAAGAATTATATCCGACTAAAACAATTTGAACCTTAGGATTGATTTTGCGCAAATTTTCAACTAAAGTTAGCAAATTTCGATAAATTTTTTGGTAGGTTAGTTCAATATTTTGCATAAATTCAAAACTTGCTTCAGCTTTTGTAGCAAGTTTTTGCAATGGTTTTGCAATTACGCGAAAATCAATAGATTCAATTAAATCATTTGCCCCTAATGAAAGTGTTATTAAATTTGATTCTTGGATTTTTTTGTGGAGTTTTGGAAAACTTGTTGCCGAAAAGTCATCAAAAACATAACGAATTTGCTGCCCATATGGCGAATTTAATTTTCTGTCTAGATGATAATTAAAATGAAAATGTGTTTTGTCTAAATTTTTGTATTTTTCATTTTCAGGATTAAGTAAATATAGTCAATCTGTGATTGTTGTTCAAGAAAGTGCCAAATTATCGAACGATTTAAGGGCATTTGGATTAACTTTCTGAATAAAATTAGCAAAAAAGGCAGGATACGAAAGTCCTTTTACTTGATTATTTTCATCAAGCATACCTCTAACATCAAAAGAGTAATCCCAATTAAAACCAGCAGAAATCGAATCACCTATTGATAAATAATTAATTTGATCCAAAAGCTCTTCAGTTTCTTGGACCGAGTGGGTAATTGGTATGTTAATTTGATCTCTTTCATCACGATTTTTTATACCAATCAAAGTAATTCCAGAAATCGTTAAAGATAAGGTGCTAAAACTTAAAAATATTTTGAATGCTTTAGAAAAATCAGGTTTTGAGATATTTTTTTTCATTATTTTACCCCGCTTCTTTTTGTTATTCCAGATTTTTTTAAGAAAAATCGATTAGATTGGTCCAATTAGTTAAGGAGCAAACTAGAAAATAAAATTTAAATTATACACTAAATAAGATTAAAAAAACTCAGATAATTATTTTTTTTCTGATTAAATTAGTAGAAAAAATTCAGACAAATAATTTTTATCTATGGTTTTGATTGTAGTACTTTTGTTAATTTTTCTACTAATTTATTTAGTTTTCCTGAGTTTCCCAGTTTGATAAGGCAATTTTAAAAAAGTATCCGGTTTTAGGGACTTTTTTAAGTTTTTTGGTAAAAGTTAGTTACAATTTTTATTAGTGATTTATTAAGATATCAAAGTAAAAATCATACCTATTTCAAATATTTGGGTCACTAGGAACGCCATCTCAATTTTTAAATGTTATTTGCTGATCTAAAGTGTTAAATTCAACCCTTTGCCTTAATTTTTACAACATCGTTACTAAACCAACCTCAGTTAATTGATTGTTTTCAAATAACTTGTTTCAAATTTCACGTTTGAAATTTCCTTAAAATATTTAGGTTTTTTGCCAAACAATTTGTTTACTTCAATAAAACCATCTTTATTTTGTTTTTTCATAATCTATAATTATACCATAAAATTACTTAAAATGCTAGTAAATGCTAGTAATAAAAATTAAGATTTTAAAATCAAAAAACACTGATTTACGGGTGTTTTTTCATATTTATATTCACTAAAAAGTCAATTTTTGCCTTAAAACTGGGAAACTCGGGATTTAGTTTTGATCTTAAATTTTGTTGGTTAATTATAAAAAAACCTCGTAAAAACGAGGCCTTTTATAATTAAAATTTGTGATTAGACATACTCAGATCTAAATTTTTCAAAAAGTTTATTATATTCTTCATCACTTTGAGGTGTGTCAAATAAAACAAAACCTTTAAAGGTGATTCCAGTTTCAGATCTTGAAAGTTTTTTGTCAATAGCTTCTTGATTTTCTGATTTGGTGGTTCCAAAAGTAAAATCTTTACCAAAATTCCATTTTGCACCAGTTGGTATTTCACGTCTTCAAGTGAAAATCGGTTTTTTAGCATCATTAGATTCGCTAGAATAAAACTTCATATTCATAATCGATTTGCTATCTTTTTTTTGAATATCGACGCCTAAAATAATAGTGGCTCTAGAATTATTAAGAAAATCATGAAATACTGAGTGAGGATTTTTTGGCTCAATTTCCAAACTAGGCTGAGGGTATTCTCCATTAATTATATCTCATTCAGCTTTAAATTTACCGTTATATGTTGTTTGAAATCCTGATTTTTCGTTATCAAAATCTATGCCGTGGGTTGGCCTGGATTTAGGTTTAGGAATGAAATCAGCACCAATTTTAAAAACGCCCTCTACAAATAGTTCCTTTTCAATAAGTAGGTTAAAATTATTTTCATTTTCGCCTGTTTTTAGTAAAAAATATTGGAGAACGTCAAGTTTTGGCAATTTATTTGGTTTAAAAGCATAAAGGAAGGAAGTGCCATCATCTAATTTTAGATCGGCATTATTATTTGCACTCTCCAAGGAAATTCCACCTTCAGCTAGATAAATACCTTGTTGTTGGTCATCAACATGGACTTTTTCACTTGATTTATTTGAAGGCGCTTCGTTTGCCTTAAATTTAAAATTCGGATTATTAACAGCTGAAATTGATTTTAAAACTTGCTGATTTTGACCATTTAAAGATTGTTCTTCTATTTCAACATTAGTTCTTCAATCTAAAAATAGGTGAGTTTTTACGCTATCAGAAAAAGTTTTATAAAGTTTACTGTCTTTATTTACATTATCAAGTTCAATTTTGAAAATTTTTTCAATTCCACTAGGGGTTTTAATCTTAAGATTAATTTCATAAGTTTCATCTTGATAATCTGCGGAAATATAAATAGAAGTGCCTTCAGGAAATTTAGCTTTTTCAAGGTTTTCAAAAAGTTTTCTTAGATAATCACCTAAAGATTGTTGACTTGGAGAAGCGGTTATATCTGGGGTTGGGGTAGTTGGAGCTGGAGTTGGAGAAGGAGGTGTGTCTGAACTTGAAGAAGGAGTTGAATCTATGCTTGAAGAAGAACCTGATTCTGTTGTATCTTGGAATAAGGTCGGTAAAGCGCTAACGTTTGTAGCAGCAGGTGTAGGTGCGGTTGCGGCTTCAGCGCCCTGATCTGAGCCTTCAACGGTCTGATCAGGGGTCGAAGCTATTTGGGTCTGATTAATTTTATTACTTTTGGTTGCAAAAAAATTAAGAGCATTGAAAAAAGGACTTAGCTGACTTGTTATATTTTTTATATCGTAAGGTCGATTTAAAAAAGGTTTGATTTTATCATCAATTGTTGAAGCAAAAACTGTAATTGGCAAATCTTTCTTAATTTCAAAGCTTAAATTGTCAATATTTTCTGATCCTTGTTTGTCAAAACTCTCAATTGCATTTATAAAATATGCGCCATAAATTTCTTCAGCTGCATCAAATTCTAGTTCAAAATTAAAGGTATAAGTGTTATCTTCGGCAAGTTTTAGACCTGAAGGAAGTAATGTTTCTTCAGTAAAATTACCTTCAATATTTAGTCCAACATTGACAATATTAGAATTTTTAGGATTATTTTTGTTTGCTTTTACTAAAAAAGAGACACTTTTTGCAGTAAAATTAGGAATTAAATTTTTAATTTCTTCTAGAAATGTATTATTTTCAGCTGTATTTACGCTTGAATTTGAAGTAAATCAAGAATTAAACTGCTCAAGATTTAAATTTTGAGGATTTTGGGTAAAATATTCTGATACACTCAGACTGTTTTGTGCTAAATGTTTAGAAATTGCTGAGTTAAATTTATAATTTTTTTTAAAAATTTTTAAAAATTCAGAAGAATTTTTTTGGTCATTCTTCTTAGGCACATCCACAAAGTTAAGTGTTAATTTGCTACTTTTTCGTGTTTTTTTATCAAATAAAGTCAATGCTAAATCAATTTTATTATTAACATCGTCAATATTTGTAAAAATTAATTTTTCTTGTTGCAAATCAGGTTTTATTTCAAAATTGGAAGGAAAAACAAAAATCGGTTCAGAATTTATACTAAAGGAAATTCCGCCAAATTTAGAAAATGTTGCAAATAATGCTGAACTTGAATTTTTTGTTTCTTTAAAATGTTTATTAAATTCGTTATAAAATAAAATAGCAATTTCGGTTGCAGTTTTTCCTTCTAAAAAATCTTGATTTAGAAGACTAATCGATGCACTCAAATTCTGGGCTGAAAAATTCAAGGTTTTATCTTGATCTGAAAAATCTAAGTCAAAACTTGCAGTATAATTTATACTTTTACTAGAATTTGAAACATTAACAGCAAGATTTTTTATTTTATTTGACTCAATTTTTATTTCTGATTGACTCCTAGGAATAACCAATCTCAAATTTAGGCCTGGATATTTTTGACTAATTTCACTAAAATCAATCGCATTATTTAAGTCAAAATTGTATGCTTTATCAAAATGCAAATTTAGCGCATCAGAAGCACTTAATTTTTTAGCAAATTTTGACTTAAGTTTTAAATTAGCAACTAAGCTATCAAATTCAGACGTGTTAAATTGTGAATTAACATTCAGATTTGTAGCATTAGCTAGTTTCTCGTCAAATTCAGATAATTTTGAATTATAATTTTTTGACTGCAAGGAGATTAAATAAGGAACACTGGCAGAAATACTAACGACCGTGCTAATTCCTATAATTGCAAAAATTATATGATTTAATTTAATTTTTTTCATAATAATTTCCCTTATAATTTTATTATTTTAACAATAGAGAGCTTGTATGCTCCATGATAATAACGCGGATAGGTTGACTTGAGAAATTTTGAGGATTATTTTTATCATAAAGATATAAAAATAAATTATATTGAACTTGACTTGCCAGTTTAGAATTAATTTTCTCAATTACACCGGTAGTATCAAT
Organism: Mesomycoplasma ovipneumoniae; assembly: GCF_024758565.1. Classification (NCBI taxonomy): domain Bacteria; kingdom Bacillati; phylum Mycoplasmatota; order Mycoplasmoidales; family Metamycoplasmataceae; genus Mesomycoplasma; species Mesomycoplasma ovipneumoniae. The sequence continues at coordinate 952,708 of NZ_CP079199.1, read as the reverse complement.
GTCGGTAGCTTGCGATTCTGTTTCTGTTGTGCCTGTTGTTTGATTCTGTTTTGGTTGTTTTATTGCATAAAAGCCTATATCTTTGTGTTCTGAGGCAAAATAACTACTAAAAGGTAGTTTTTTTACTTCGTTATCAACAGATACTGGCTTATTATCATTTGATTTTGAGATGGCAACTTTGATTTGAGATTCAAAATCCTGAAGATCTTGTTTGGATAAGAAAACTATTTGTGAATTTGATGAAAAAGTTGAGGCAATTTCATCTAATTTGTCAACTTCATCACTTAAAAGTTTATTTTCAGAATTGATTTTTAGATCAATTTCTGATTTTTTTGTTTGATAAATAACACTAACTAGATCGCCGTTTTTATCAACCGGACCAATATTATATCAATATTTTATTTTTAAATTTTGGTCATTTGATTTTTCTAGCCCATCAACATTTGTTAAATTAGGTTCCAGACTAAATTGAATTTTGTAATTAAAATCTTTACCAAAATTACCTGTAAAAAGTTTTTGTTCCTTTTGTTTTGAGTAAGCTAATGAATAAAAAGCTACAAGAAAATCGGTGAGATTTTCAATATTATTTTTATTATTTTGCTGTGAAAAATTAGGTTCACTGATTTGTTTTGATTGTAATTCGATCTGTTTTATAAAATACTCGGGACTAAAAGATAAATTTGTTTTCATCAAATTAAGAGTATTTTTAACCTCATTATTAATATAAAAACCATTTTCAAGAGGTTTATTAGAATTTAAAAAACCATAGTTAAATGAAAAAAGTCAAACTGTTGGCTCGCTTTCATCATTAATTTGACCACGAGGTTTTGTTGTAGGCTTAATTTTAATGTCACTTAATTTTTTAAATAATTCATTAATATTAAAATCTTCTGGTCAGTTTGTTCCAGATTCTATTAATTTAAAATGTTTAAGAAAATCAAACCAATATTTTGCAACAAAACTAATGTCTTGTTTTGATAAAAATGACAAAAATTGTGAAATTTTCTCATCACTATTAAAATAATTAGAAAAAATTGATGTTATACCTTTAGAGGCAGCATCATCAACATTTGTGTTTTTAATTAAATCTTCAACAGTTGGTAAATTATAACTATCAACCATTGATTTTAATTGGGTTTCGTCAAATCTAAAGCCATAATAACGAGAATTTTGAAGAACTTTCTTCAATTTATCAAAATTATTTGCCTCAATTAGTGCTAATATTTCGTCTTTTGGGATTCCTTTTTGATTATTTTTTGGAACAGATTCTTGGACTTTTGGCTCAATAACCAAGCTGCCTTTGTTAATTGAAGTTGCAAAATCAGGATCATTTTGAGCTAATATTTCAAAATTTTTAATACTTTGCGAAAATTTTTTTGTAGCAATAATTTTATTATTTCTTTTATCTTTTATAACAATATCACCATTAATTTGTGCAACAACATTGTTATCTTTAAAATCTAAATTAACTTGTTCAGAATCTAGTTTTATTTGAAGATCCAAAAATTTGGAAATTTGGTGAAAATTTAAATTTGCTAGTTTATTTTGGAATCTAATTTTTGATATTAACGGTGTTTTGATAATTTTTTCAATAAGTGAATTAAGAAAATCGGCACGCTTTTCTTTGGTTGAAAAAATTTCATTATTATAGTAATTTAGAAAATCTCACCCTGTAATTAAAGTCGAATTATTTTGACTAAAATTATTTATTGCATAATAATCATTATCAGAAAATTCGCTTAAAACAATATCATCACTAATTGAATTATCAAGGAAAGAATTACTTAAATTGAGTTGAGTAGTAAGGAAAAATTTGGAATCCTTATTGATATCAGCGGCAATTTCTTTTGAAAAATCAGAAGAAAACTGGGCAACAAAGGTTAATTTATAAACGTTTGGCATTGCAGTTTTTACTAAATATTGATCAGTTATAATTTGATCTTTTACCAAATTTATATCATAGCGAGGCTTTTTAATACCACTATCAGATTCAAAGTAAAAGCTTTTATTGCTAAAAATTTGTGAAATTGTTTCATCAAGGTTAAAATATTTGTTAATAATTTCACTAGCTTGATTATCATCTTTTGCACTATTAACTTCTTTTTGAAAATCTTCAACTGAAATTAACTTTGTCAACTCTTTTTTAAATGAAAAATTAACCTCACTATTTGTGTAAGGTCTTAATTTCTTGAGCTGGTCTTCTGAGAAAGTTGAAAAATTAGAAAGTGAATAATCTGGAACATAATTATAAGCAACTTTTTGTTTGAATAAGTCAGAAATAGCAGTTTTATTATCGTCTAATTTTTGTAAAACTCGCCAATAAACCTCGAATGATTGCTCATTATCATCAGGTTTGATATCAAAAATTTCCAGTTTGTAAGGTTTTCAATTATGATCGTTTGCAAAATTAACGGGAATGCTAGCGTTATTGGTCTGGAAAAAATCAAAAAAATCTGTTAAATCAGTGTCAGTTTTTTTGGTATTATCGGCATTTAAAAGTTTCTTTTTTAGATCTAAATAGTCTGAATTAGCATTTAAATATTTATCCTTTATACTAATAAAAGAAATTGATTTTGCTTGGTTCTGAACATCAATTCGTGGGTTTTTTAGTTCTAAATTTGCAAAAACAACTAGCGGAACGGCGATAATTGCTCCACCAGCAATACTGCTTAGCCCTAAAAGAAAAATATTTTTTTTAGTTAGTAGTTTTTTAGTGATTGTACTTTTCGACACACTTTCCTCCTAAATTTTCTATAAAAAATTCTAGCAAAAAAAAAAAAAAAAACAAAGAAATTTTATAAAACAGTATATTAATTTCAGACACATTCAAAAAAGCAGTCTCAAAATAAAACAATACAAATTAGAGTTGAGGGCAAATTTAAATACATCAAAAATTGACAGTCTAAAAATTAAAAATTAAAATTTTGTACTAAATAAAAAAAGGAAATTAAATAGATAATTTCCTTTTTGATGTTTTGAAGAAATCAATTGAGTTGACTTATTTTTGATTTTATCTTTTTAGTTTTGCTTGTGCAGCACGAGCAGCTTCTCAAATTACTTCGCTATAAGTAGGGTGTGGGTGAATTGCGGCTGCAAGTTCATGAATTGTTACTTCTCCGTCCATTGAAACAACAATTTCTGAAATCATATCAGTAGCAACTGGACCGATAAAGTGAGCACCAAGAATTTCGCCATATTTTTTATCAACAATTAATTTAGCAAATCCGTGGGCATCGCCAGCAGCAATTGCTTTACCAATGTGGGCAAAACTAGCTTTTCCAACTACAAAATCATAACCTTGTTCTTTTGCTTGTTCTTCAGTTAGACCAACTGAAGCAATTTCAGGGTGAGTATAAACGCAAGCTGGAACGGTTTTATCGTTATATTTTTCACCTTTTCCGGTTATTGTACTTACTGCAACAACGGCGTGACGGTAAGCGACATGGGCTAGCATCGCTTTAGCGCAAAGATCACCAATTGCATAAACTCCATTTACATTTGTTCTGCATTGATCATCAACGATAACACTTTTGCGAGCGTCAAGTTCAACTCCAACTTCACTAAGACCTTCAGAATTTGGCTCACGACCGATGCTTACTAAAATTTTATCAGCGCTAATTTGTTGTCTTTTTCCATCAAGCTCGTAAACAATATTATCATTTTCATAGCTAATAATATTAGAATTTAGGACAACATTAACACCACGGTCAGTTAAGTTTTTTGTAATAATTTGTGAAATTTCACCATCAAGGTTTGCCAAAAGTCTTGGAAGATTTTGTAAAATTGTTACCTTAACTCCAGCAGCGACAAAAATTTGGGCAAATTCAACACCAATAACACCACCACCAATTATTACAATTGAATTAATTTTTTCTTCAAGATTAATTGCTTCTTTTGAAGTTAAAATTTTTCCGGATTGGTAACCTTGTTCAAAACCAGGTAAATTCAATTTACGGTCACGTGATCCAGTTGCAAGAATAATGTGTTTTCCACGATAAACTTTATCTTCAACTGCAATTTCGTGTGAACCTAGGAATTTGGCTTCACCAAAAATGCTTGTAGCTCTTGCTGATTTTACAATGGCCTTAACTCCGCCAACTAATTTGTTAACAACTTCAGTTTTTCGTTGGTGCATTTTTTCTCAGGAAACTTTTACATCAGTTTTTCCTTCAAGACCATAGTCACTAAAGTGAGTTACATAATCAAGAACTTCGGCAGTTTTTAACATTGCTTTTGTTGGAATGCAGCCAACATTTAAACAAACACCACCTCAGTATTCTTTTTCAACAATTAAGGTTGATAAACCACTTTTACCAGCCTCAGCAGCTGCAAGATAACCACCAGGCCCTGAACCAATAACAATTACATCAAATTCTTGATCAATTTTACCTTGGTAAACTTTACCAGTATTTACAGAAGAGCTAGGTTTTTCAGCTGGTTTTTCAACTTTTGGGGCAGCAGTTTTTGCTGGTTTTGGTGTTGATTTTTTTGGACCAAAATCAAAACTTAAAAGATCATTGCTTACTTTTACTTCACCAACAACACTTGCTCCGCTTGCTTCTTCCTTTTTCTCTTCAGTTTTAACTTCGGCAACATCTTCGGCAACATCGCTATCACCTGATCCATCATCAATATAATAAATTTCTTGACCAACGTGAATTGTATCACCTTCAGACATTAAAACTTTAACAATTTTTCCGGATTTTGGCGAAGGTATATCAGCGGTAATTTTGTCAGTTTCAACTGAGAACAACGAATCACCTTCATTTACTTGGTCGCCCTCTTTTTTGTAAATTTGGGCGACAACTCCTTCATGGAGTCCTTCACCAATGTCAGCAAATTTAAATTTATACATTATAAAATTCCTAAAATTTCTGGTTTTTCTAATAATTCTTTAACTCTTGCGGCAAAACGACCAATTGTAGCTCCATCAATTCAACGGTGATCAGCTGCAACTGTTAAGTGCATAATTTTGGCTGCAACAATTTGTCCATCTTTAACTTCGGCTGAATCAATAATTGCACCAACACCAGCAATTGCTAGTTCTGGATAGTTAATTACCGGAACACCATAAAGAGAACCAACAGATCCATAATTAGTAATAGTGAATGATCCACCTTGCATTTCACTTGGTTTGATTTTACGCTCACGAGCTGCTTTGGCTAGTCGAACAATTTCACTAGCAATTTCAACGATTGAAAGAGTTTGTGCATTTTTTATTACTGGAACCATAAGACCAGCTTCAGTATCAACGGCCAAACCTAAGTTTATAGTTTCAGGATAGACAATTTCATTTGCAGCTTCGTCGTATTTTGCAGCAATAATTGGGAATTCACTAAGTGCAATTAAAATTGCTTTTGCAATAAAAGCTAAAAATGTTAATTTTATACCAGTTGTTTTTTGAACTGATTCTAAAACAGATTTACGAAGTTTTCAAAGATCTGTTACGTCAATTTGGTTTACTAAATTAACGTAAGCCACAGAATTTCATGAATTTGTCATTGCTCTTGCAATCGCTTTTCGAATTGGAGCAATTTTTTCACGTCTTCCATCTAGTTTTGATGCTGGACTTACTGCGGTTGTTGAGGCTGGTTGGGTTTTTGGAGTAGGAGCCTCAACTTTTGGAGCTTCGACTGCAGGAGCAGGCGAAGATTTTAGAGAATTTAGATAATTCTCAACATCGGATGACTCAATTTTTCGTCCTTCAATTTTAAGATCAGCAAGATCGATATTTGCTTGCTTAGCCATCGCTCTTGCTTTTGGGGTTGCTAAAATTTTTGACATATAATTTCCAAACTAATAATTTAAAATATAAAGATTTTCGGGTTGTCTAGATAAAAAAATAAGGATACTTAATTAAAAATACAACAATTAATTATACATTAAAAATAGGCAAAAAAAAGAATTTTCTTAATTTTTCCTGCATAAAAGTTTTTTATCAACAAAAAAGTTTAGTATTTTAAATTTTTAGACTAAAAATTACTTATTTTACCTTTTTAGTTAAAACGCTGACAAAAACATGAAAAAATACAACTACTATTTAAACTCAATGTAAATAGAAAACTCGTTTTATTTGCAATGAGCCTAAAAAAATATGTGAAGTTTTGAAAGAACAATAATTAAAAGCCATAAATTTGTAGATTTCTAAACGGTCAAATTTAAGGCATTCCATCATATTTAAAAATATAATGGATAATTCGCATTTTTTGATTTTTTTATGGCAAAAAACATAACCAATTCCTCCTTAATTCAATTTCAAAATTTATTAATTATTCTTAGGTGTTTGTAATTATAACAGATTTTTTTCTTAGACCAAGCATTTTTTTTTTTTTTTTGTAAAAGGTTGATTTTAAAAAAATAAAAACCCCTTTGGTCAAAACTCAAGGGGTAATTAATTTGTTTAATCAATCTGTTTATTAAAGTTTATTTAAGGTTGCTTTTTTGTGAATGTTGAATTCTTTGAAGATTTTTCCAAAAGCACTGTTAGTAAATCCACGGTCGCGGGCTTTTTTAAATCAAAATGATCGGGGATAATATTGCCAAAATTTAGTATTTTAAATTTTTAGACTAAAAATTATTTATTTTTGGTTAGTTTTGGCTTTTATTTAAAGTTCAATTATCAAGTTGCTTTTTTGTGCCATAGACAAAATGGTTTTGGCTTAATTTTAATTCTTCAATAACATTAGGAAATTTTTGCTCTTCAAGATAAACATTATTAAATAAAATTGGACTAAAAGGGATGTGAGCATTTGAAATTTTCGGGATTGAATTTAATAAATTAATTGTATAAGGATGAGTTGGATTTTGGAAAATTTCGTCAGTTTTACCTTTTTCGACAATTTTGCCAGCATGCATAATTAAAACTTCATCAGCAAGATATTCAACAACAGAAAGATCGTGGGCGATAAAAATTAAGGAAAGGTCTTTTTCTTTAACTAATTTTTTTAACAAGTTAATAATTTGTGCCTGAATTGAAATATCAAGCGAAGCAATTGGCTCATCGGCAATTATAACTTTTGGCTCAACTATTAAAGCTCGGGCAATGGCAATCCGTTGACGCTGACCACCAGAAAACTCGTGAGGATAACGGTAGGCAAATGAGCGTAAAAGTCCAACATTTTCAAGTGCTTCGTAAATTAGTTCGCTGAGAATAAATTTCTTAATTGAACGCTTTAGCAAGAAAAATGAAGGCGCTTTTTTGATTCCATAAAAAAGTTGAATGTTTTTATAAACATTCCTAATGTTGACTTTTTCAACATTAAGCGTCTTAATTATTGCGATTTTTTCACTAAAACGGGTACTTATGTTGCCAATTTGGTCACTAAATTGGCCGACAGATTTAATTTTTGCAATAAATTTTTGGTGAATTGCATGAACTTTTTTCTCTAAGAGCGAAATTTTGCTAAAAAAATCAGTTTGGGCTTGTCTTTGAAAACTAATTTCTTTCATTTGCTCGCTGTGTCAATTGTTGTAATTTTGAATAAATTCGTTTTTAATTATATCATATTCAGCTTGTTTTTTTGCCAAAATTTCTTCTAATTGCGCAAGTTTTTTAATATTGTCAGCGTTAGAATTTCCTCTTTCTTTATTAATAGTATAAATATGTTTAAATTGGAGATATTTTGTTTTAAAGTTGACTTTTTGAGCAAAAATTTGCTTATTTTTCTTTGCAGTCTCAAGATAAGTATTTAATTCAATTTTTAAAAGATGACTAGAAATTTTAGCACGAAAATCTTTTGTGCTGAGGTAATTTTTTACGTTAGTTTTGTCAAAAATTACGTCTTTATAATTTTCAGAGATTTCTTTTTTAAAATTATTTAAAGTTTCGATAATTTGCTCAATTTGACTAATTTCCAAAAAGGAAAATAAATTTTTTTCCCAGATTTTTCGATTGTGATGGCGCAAAAATTTACTAATTTGGCAATTAATTATTGCTTGTTTTTTAAAAAAGGAATATTTTTCCAAATCTCTTGAAGTTAGAGCATTATTGTTTGCAATTTTGTACTCGTAGAAAAATTCGGCAATATAAGATGAAACTAAATTGTTTTGATCTGTGAATTTAGACAGTTCTTGACTGGCCTCTTTTTTTAAATTAAGTCCTGATTCATTGAGTGTTTTTTTGAAAAATGATTTTTGTGCTTTAATTAGTGACCTTAGATCTTCAACATCTTTGAGTGCTTGACGATATTCAGCCTCAACTTTTGCCTGCTCTTTTTTACGGTAAATTTTTTGGATTTCGTAAAAATAATCATGTAATTTTGCCACATTTTCATAAGCTAAATTATAAATACTGCCAAAAAGTTTTTGTTTGCGTTCAAAATAAAGTAAATACTGACCAAAAAATTCGTTATTTAAATTTTGATCACCAGTTTGTGGACTAAATTTTTCAAGTTCATCTTCAATTATTTTGATTTGCTCTTGTCAATAGGCAAAAAATTGCTCAAGTTCGTGATTTTGACCTTGAAGCATTAAAAGTTCAATTTCAAGATATTTTTTTTCAAGAGTGCGTTTAAAATGAAAAATTAGATCATTTCAGTCAAGAAAAATATCTTTGATTTTGGCTTTAATTACGCCGTTAATTACGAGTGTTTCTTTTAAAATTGAGTAAATATTTTTTTGCTGATTAAGTGAAGAAAAAGGATCTTGAAAAATCATTTGCATGTTTTTTCGTAAAAATAGGTTTTGCTTGCGTGAGAGTTTTTTGCCTGAAATAATTTGACCCAAAAGTTGAACTTGACCACCAAAATTTTCATAAAGACGAACAAGGCAGCGACCAATTGTGGTTTTTCCTGAACCTGACTCTCCAATAATTCCTAAAATCTGACCTTTTTTTAGCAATAAATTAATCCCATCAACAGCTTTGACGGTTGCAAATTTGTTTATAAAATATTTTTCTAATTTTTTTGTCTGTAATGCAATTTCCATTATAATACTTCTTTAAATAATTTTATTCTCATTTTTAATTCAGGATTTAGTTCAACTTTTGGCGCAGAAGGATGTAAAAGTCAAGTTGCAGCATAATGGCTCTCCGAAATTTTAATAAGTGGCGGCTCTTTTTCAAAATCAAGTTCAAGAGCATATTCATTTCTTGGGGCAAAAGGATCGCCAGCTGTTAGATTTCTTAAATCAGGCGGGGAACCACTAATTGTATAGAGTTCTTCTTTTTTTGAACCCTCCGGAATTGCCGAAATTAGCGCTCAAGTATAAGGGTGTTTTGGGTTGGTAAAAATATCTTGGCGAGTTCCTTTTTCAACAACACGGCCAGCATACATTACATAAATATAGTCACAAAATTTCGCAACTATTGAAATATTATGGGAAATAAAAATAATTGAAACTTTATATTGATGGCGAATTTTATCTAAAAGTGCCAAAACAGAAGACTGAACTGTCGGATCAAGTGCCGTGGTTGGCTCGTCAGCAATAATAATTGAAGGCTGAGCGGCTACTACCATTGCAATTACTACCCGTTGTTTCATTCCGCCAGATAAGGTATGTGGATAAGAATAAAAGCGATTTTTGGCATTTTCAAGTCCAAAAGATTCAAGTAGCTTAACTAAAAAGTCAATTTTTTCTTGTTTTGACTTAAAGCGTTTATCGTTTTTGAGGCCGTCAAGCAATTGTTTGCCAATTGTCCGGGTTGGATTTAGGGCAACTAAGGGGTCTTGGGGAATATAGCCAATTTTTTGACCACGGATTTGTCGTCACTGATAGTCTTTTTTGAAATTTGAGACATCAATGCCGTCAATTTCCATTTTTGTTGAACTTGTTTTTGCAAAATTATTGATTCCTAAAAGTGATCTTGAACAGACAGATTTTCCCGAACCTGACTCGCCAACAAAGGCAACAATTTGGCCCGAATAAACACTCAGATCAATACCTCTTATAACTTCAAGATATTCTTTTTTGCCAGTTTTGAAACTAACACGAAGATTTTTTACGTCTAAAATTCGTTTTTTTTCCATTATTTTCTGCCTCCAACACGAGGATCAAGCGCATCATGAATTCCGTTGGCAATAAATCGACTTGTAACTGCTAAGGCAACCAAAACCATTGAAGGTAAAAGCAGCGCAATTGGATTTTTGTCGGCCAAAGGAACTGATGAATTAATAATTAGTCCTAAATTAGCTGCTGAATCAGGACCTTCTTTTAAAAATCCAAGAAAAGCAAGTGAGGCTATTGTTGAAATTGATGAAAAAATACTTGCAATAAAAGTTGAGAGTAATTTTCCGAGAATATTTGGCAAAATGTGTGAATAAATTTGTCTGAATTTTGAAGCTCCAATTACTTTTGCTGCATAAATATATTCTTCGTCTTTAACAATAACAGTATAAGATCGGGCTTGATAAGTTGGAACTGTTCAGCCTGTAAGTGATAAAAGAATAATAATTGTGATTGTATGAGGTCCTCAAATTGCAATAAAAATAATAAAGATTATAATTCAAGGAATTGAGCCAAAAATGTCAATAATTCTAAGAACAATATTGTCAATTCAGCTTCCGATATGATAACCAAGATAAGTTCCGAGCGTAATTCCAATTAAAAATTGAATTAAAGCAATAAGAACAGAAATTCCAAGCGCATTTAGAGTTCCTTGTCAAGTTCTAAGTCAAATATCACGACCAAATTGGTCTGTTCCAACTAGTGAAATAAAATTCTTACCATTTTCAAGCGCACTCATGACTTGATAAGGATTGACGTTAATTTCTCAACGGTTTGGGAATAATTCTTTTGTTGTACCTTGAATTAGGCTAATATTTTTTTCAACTTCAATTGCCCGGATTTTTTCAAGAATATCGGTGGAAATTGTCGTTTTTATTGTCCCTAAAGTGCTCGGAAGTTGTTCATAGACAAGCGAAGGATCAGCGTTTGAAATTGGTTTATCGACACTATATGGGCTAAAAATTATTGTAAAAATCGCAATAATTAAAACACTAAGAAATAAAAACGTGGAAATAAGTGAGATTTTTGACTTGAAAAATTTTTGGACTGTATCTTTTCAGAGCTCAACAATTTTTCCTGTTACTTGGTAGTTTTTTTCCGAAAAACTAGCTAATTTTAGGAGTTTTGTCTGGTTTTCTTTGAGATTATATTTTTGGTTAAATTCTTTAGGATCGAGCATTTTTTTCCTCCGCGGCGCGATAATTACGTGCTTTTCAATTTTTAATTCGCGCTCAGTAACTTATTGGTGAGTCTTGACCAAAAGAAATTCGCGGATCCATAAAAACATAACTTAAATCACCAATAATATCAACAACTAATGACAGTGAAGTAAAGAAAATAATTGAAAACATTGAAATATTAATCTCACCATCAAAGGCAGCATTAACTAAAACGGTTGAAGAACCGGGAATTCTAAAGAATTGCTCAAGCACAATTGAACCTGAAAGGAGAATAATATAAGAAAAAATTAATGATCTTACAAGCGGAATTGCGGCATTTTTTAAGACATATTTGACAAAAATGTCTAACTTTGAAAGCCCTTTTGCTTTTGCGATCAAAATATATTCAGAAGACAAAACGCTAATAACTTGGTTTCGAACTAAAAAAACATAACCAGCAACCGAAGTAATACTAAAGACAAAAATTGGCGGTAAAAGTGAGGCAAAAGAAGTTAGACTCCCGTAGGTTTCGGCATCTTTAAACTCAAAAGGTAGTCCGATTTGAATTGCAATTAAAACAACAAAAGGTGCTAGGACAAACGAAGGAATTGCAACAAAAAAAGTTGAAATTCCCGAAATTGCTGCATCTTCAAGTCGATCACGCCGATAAGCAGCAATTGTTCCAAGAATCAGTCCTAAAGTGCTACTTATTAAAAAAGAAGGCAGCGAAACTAAAATTGTATAGCGCAAAGGCATGAAAAATAACTCTGGAATTTTGCCATCTTCACCGGTTTTGAACCGTGCGCCAAAATTTCCTTTGAAAATATCGGCTGTATAATAAGCTAGTCTTGTCAAAGTTGGCTGGTCAAAATAATATTTTGCATGTAAATCAGCAATTTTTTTAGCCTGGTCAGATCCTTTTGCGCCTTTATCGATAATATCGCCAAAAGGATCAGGCGAAAAATTAGCAAGTAAAACAAAAACTAAAATATAAATTGCAATAAAAGTTAAAAGCGCAAGTGCTAGACGTTTAAGAGTATATTTTAAAATCATTGCTAATTTGTTCCTTTTTTAGTTAATTTTTGGTGTTTTTCCTTTAGTGGAATAATCGAAATCATGTCAGGCGGAACATAACCTGAATAAGTGTTATTTGCATAAGGAATTGAAATATTTGGATTTTCTAAAAATGCATAAGGAGTCGAAGATGGTACATTCAAAAGATCATTAAGTCCAAAACCTAAAAGTGAACTTAATTCGGCGCTTAATTGAATTAGTTCTTCATCGGTATGTTCTTCTTGGTAAGATAAATTGAAAATTGCTGACTGGGCGTGAAAGTCAAAAGACGCTTTTTCTTGGTTGTTTTTTTGGTTTTCATTAATTGTATCGACAAAAGTTTTGTATGCCATAATTTTTTTAGTTGCATCATTTGGATCAGGAACTTCTTTGACTTCACCAGTAAAAAAATAGGTAAGATCTGGAGCCAAGTGTTGGTCATGAGCGCCAAAATCAGGTGAATTTGTGCCATCTTTTCAGTCTTTAAACTCTCTTATATAACCTTTTTTGGCAAATTTATCAAAAAAATCTTTAACTCCAAGAGCATAACGATACACGTGCGGATAAGATTTTGCTATTTTTGACTCAGGACCTTGGGCATAAATAGCTGATAACATTGCATAACCCACTCCGTTTCGCTGAATTTTACCGTCTAAAACCGATCCAATTCCGTCATAATCATAGCCTCAACCACCAAAATCAACCCCGCCAGTTCGAGTTAGTAAATAATTTGCCCGGCGAGTTCTGTCTGTTATTGGCCAAATTACGTTAATTTTGAGTCGTGGATCAAGATCCATTATCGCTTTTGCACCGTTAGTAACTGCGCCAATTTCTTTGTTTCCAGCATTTACAAAAAAACTGTGGTTGGTTCATTCGACTTTTTGGTCAGCAGGAATGTTATTTTTGGCATAAAAATCATCAAGTAGCGCTTTCATTCGCGCTTTTAACATCTCAAATTGGGGTGCCTGGAATTGTTTAGTTGCATCATTGACATTTTCAAAATTTTTCTTCTTTTCATCTTCAGGGTTTTTGGTGTAATAGATTTCCCCGGTTTGGTCAACAAGTTTAATTGTGTTTGCTTCTTGATAAAAATCTCGCGGCGTTTTTGAATCAGGTTTTGAAGTGATTTTGTTATCAGGAGCAACAAAATTGTATCAAGGCAAACTTGAGTTAGAAATTGATTGGGCTGTTGTGTATAAATTTCAGGCATTTGCGATTATTAGCCGAAATTCAAGACTTGGACCTGAGACAAGATTTTCGACAACTTTGGCATTTCCTTTTGCAATATCAGCAAGCGAAGCGCCAAAATTTAATTTTGCAAAATTATCGTTGAATCCATAGTATTTTTCATCAAAAGTCACACCAACTTCGGCTCTAAAATTTTGCTTTAGCGAACCTGGGACAAGTGCGGAATAATACCATTTGTGTAATTGGTCTTTATCTTCGGCTTTTTTGAGTCTTCAACCGTATCTTTCTTGATCACTTGAGACTAAATTTTTAATTGAATCATTTAGCGAATCAAAACCGATAGCCAATATTGTCTGTTCGCGATAAGAATTAAATTTGGCATTTTCAAAAGCAGAAGCGCTTGGATACTTTGAATAAAGAGTTGTAATTTTGTTAAAAACATAAGGTAATTGATCTTTTCAGCCAGTTCGCGGGTAATATTTATTGATTTTTCAAGTTTCGCGATTAGTTTCCTGACTAAGTTGGGTATAAGGTGAGACAAAAAGCTGATCTTTTTTAAAATCTTCGCCATACCAATAGGCTCCGTATTTCAAGGCCTCGCCAGTTTCGCCAAAACGGCCTGTTGGTTTTCCGTCTTTTATAGTTTGAGTGTCGCTGTTTCGTTTGTCGATAAATTCAGAAGGCGCCGGGAAAAGCATCCCACCAAGTAATGACTTTTGGTAAAATCCGTTAAAAAATACTTTGTCTTTTGAAGCGCCTTTGTAAAAACTTACCGATTTTTGCCCTTGAAAATTAGCGTTTTTGCCTTTGTATTGTTCAATATATTTATTTTCATCATCCAAATCAGCCAAGTCAAGTCCAAAAAGATCTAATAAATATCAGTTAATAATAGTATTTGTAAAATATGTTGACTTTGGATCAAAATTAGGAATTTTTTTCTGTGCTTCTTCGTCAATTTCTTTGCTTCCGCCAACACTTGCCCGATATTGTGGATCAGAGAGTCTTTGGGCTTTAAATCCGTAGTAATAATCTTCAGGTTTTAGAGTATATTGGCTTGGATTTCCTTGATAATCTACCCATTTTACGTCATTTTTTAAGAAAAAATGAATTGATTCAGCCTCATCAAGCGCCTGAACAAAAAAATCAGAATTAATTGAATTTTTTTGGTCTGATTTTAATTTAATAACAAGCGAATTGGTTGTCTGACCAGGTTCAAGATAACCTTTTTCATGAGCATCACTGTCAAAAACTAGCTCAGTACCGTCTTTTTTTCGTACTACAATCGCAGCGGCATTAACAAAAGACTCGTAACTATATGTTGGCTTTGTAATCGAATAATTAAAACTTTTATCAAGTTTTTCTTTTGATTCATCGCTAATTCCATCTTGTTTGATCTCAACACTATTTTCATAAACAGTTTGGACTAAATAAGAAGCCGTATAATACGAACTAGCGATTGTAGGCGAGGTAAAAGTGTTAGTTCAAGTTTTAAATGCGCCAGGAGCCGAAGTGGCAGAATTAACAGTCGTAATTCATTCCTGCCTTTCCCAAGCAGGTTGAATTGAGCATGAAGCTAAAACCCCTGCTGAAAAAACGCTAAGTACTGAACCGATAAAAAGTTTTTTCATTTCCCTCCTTTTTTAAAACAAAAGCTACTATCTTTTTTGATAGTAGCTTTTGTTTTTATCCTATATAACTTAATGTTATGAACAAATTGAGTCAAAAACTACTATTTCAAAAAAGTGGCAAACTTAAAATTAACATTGGAGTTAATAATGTTAATTTGTTTTGCTTTTTTAATAGAGTTTTTTGATTGCATCATTTTTTACCTGTATGAAATTATACACTTTTTTTAAAAATAAAGAAACAAAAAAAAATTATTTTTGTCAAGCATAAAATTTAGATACATATATAATAAATATAAATTATATATGTAATATTTTACTTTATTGTTTAGTAAATCTTCCTGTAAAAAATTAGTTTAAAAAAACACTTTAGCCAAAAAATTAATTAGCATTTTTAATGATTGATAAAAAATGATCTAATATTTCAAAAATTTCAATCATGATCGATTATTTTCCTGAGTTTGACAGTTTGATGGCAAAAATTCACTTTTTAGTGAATACAAATATGCAAAAATACCGCTAAATCCGTGTTTTTTGACGCTAAAATCCTAATTTTTATAATTTTGAAATTAACCTTCTGCAAAAAAAAAAAAAAATGCTTGGTGTAAAATAAAATTATGTTATAATAAAATTCACTTAAGAATAAATTAATAAATTTTGATATTGAATTAGGAAGGACTTGATTATGTTTTTTGCGCAATAAACTCAGATAATGCCATTTTTTCCATTATGGCTTTAAATATAATGGAATGCCATAAATTTGACCGTTTAGAAATCTACAAATTTATGGCATTTAATTATTGTTCTTTCAAAACTTCATATGTTTTTTTAGGCTCAATTTAAATAAAAACGAGTTTTCTATTTGCATTGAGTTTAAATAGTAGTTGTATTTTTTTATGATTTTTGTTATTGTTTTAAACTAAAAAAGTAGTTTAAAAATTTCATAATTTTGCTTTTTAAGTTAAAATTTTAGCTTTTTTAGTTTGCTTTATTTGATTAATAAGTAGATTTTTCCCTCATGATTGCTAGATTTAAAATTCAGTGTTTTTACCTTGATAGTTATTTTTCCTGAGTTTGCCAATAAAGTTAAAAAAGCGCCCAAAACTAAACCAGGACACTTTTTTAAGGTATCTCATCAAACTGGGAACTCGGGAAATTAGTTTAAAAAAAATACTTTAGCCAAAAAACTAATTAGCATTTTTAATGATTAATAAAAAAATGATCTAATATTCAAAAAATTTAAATCATGACCGATAATTTTGCCAAAAATGATCTAAAAATCTTAAAAAATTGTATAATTTATATATAAATTTATAAGGAAAGGAACAAACATGGCACTCCCACTTTTACAAATTGCACTCGATAATCAAACTATCGAAGAAGCAATATTAGTTGCTAAAAAAGCAGAAAAATATATTGATGTTATCGAAGTTGGAACAATTTTACTAGCTGCTGAAGGTAAAAAAGCTATTTCTGAACTTCGGAAAAGTTTTCCCGATAAAATAATTGTAGCTGACGGTAAAATAGCTGATGCCGGGAAAGTTTTTGGAAAAATGTTCTTTGAATCAGGCGCTGATTTTACAACTGCAATTTGCGCAGCTGAAACTCCGACAATTAAAGATTTAGTTGATCTTTCGCACGTTTATTCTGAAAAAAATGGAAAAAGTACTGAAATTCAAGTTGAAATGACAAATAATTTTACTTGAGATCAAGTTCAAGACTGAAAAAAAGTTGGAGTGCCACAAGTAGTTTGGCATCGAGCTAGGGATTCACAAGCAGCAGGGGTTAAATGAGCCCAAAAAGATATTGATATTGTAAAAAAACTCGCTGATTTAGGCTTTAAAGTTACAATCACTGGCGGAGTTGAAGTTGAGGATATTAAATTATTTAAAGATATCCCAATTTACATTTTTATTGCCGGCCGTTCAATTCGTGATGCCGAAAATCCTGAAGAAAAAGCAAAGGAATTTAAGGATGAATTTAAAAAATACTGACATTAATTTTCCTTTAGGAATTTACGAAAAAGCAATTGATAAACGTTTGACTTTTGTCGATAAAATTAAAGTGGCAAAAAAAGCCGGATTTAATTTTATCGAAATGTCTGTTGATGAAAGCGATGAATTTGCTGCTCGTCTTGATTTTTCTAAAAATCAAATTAAAGAAATTCGTGATGCTTTATATGAAAATGATTTTTATATAAATTCAATGTGTTTGTCTTTACACCGAAAATTTCCTTTTGGCGCAAAAGATGAAAATGTCCGCCAAAAAGCGCTTGAAATTATGGAAAAAGCGCTAATTTTAGCTAAAAATCTCGGAATTAGAATTATTCAACTTGCTGCATATGATATTTATTATGAGCAACCTCATCCTGATTCTGAGATTTTTTTCATTGAGACAATGAAAAAAATTGTTAAATTAGCAAAAAAATATAGCATCACAATCGCTTTTGAATCAATGGATACAAAATTTGCCGGAACAATCTCAAGACTGCTTTATCTTCAAAAACAAATTGGCTCAGGTGTGCTTTTATACCCGGATTTAGGTAATTTATCCCGTTTTTCTAATGATTTAGAAGCAGAAATCAAACTAGGAAAATCAGAAATTGTCGCCTTTCATTTCAAAGATACTCTCCCTGGAATTTTTAAAAATCTTGAATTCGGACAAGGCGATGTGGATTTTGTTTCTGCTTTTAGCTACATTTTAAAAGCACAAATTAGTGTGCCTTTTGTAATTGAAATGTGGCACAAAGAAGAAAATTTTGACCAAAGTTTGCCACTTTCTGAGAATTTGGCAAAACAAAGCCAAATTATCGCAAAAGCACGTGATTTTTTTATAGAAAAATTAAGGATTGCCTATGAAAATCAAAGATAGAGACGAACTAATTTTACTACAAAAGCAAGTTTTAGAAGCAAATCTTTTATTATATAACTCAAAATTAGCGCTTCATACTTGAGGAAATGTCTCAGCAATAAGTTCAGATCGATCTTATTATGTTATTAAACCTAGTGGAATTTCCTATGAAAAAATGAAATATTCAGATATGGTTCCCGTCGATCTTGAAAACAATGTTCTTGAGACAAATTTAAATCCATCAAGCGACACGCCAACTCATTCACTTCTTTATAAAGCCGACCCAAGAATTAAGGCTATTGTACATACACATTCTCCTTTTGCGGTTGCCTGAGCACAAGCAGGTAAAGAAATTCCTGCACTTGGAACAACGCATGCTGATAATTTTTATGGTTCAATTCCCTGCACTAATTCCTTAAGTGATGAGCAAATTAATGGTCAATACGAACATAACACTGGCGTTGTTATAGTTGATCATTTCAAAAAAAATAATCTCGATTTTATAGCCACTCCTGCTGTTTTAGTCAAAGAACACGGGCCTTTTTGCTGATCTAATAAATCTGCTGACGACGCTGTTAAATTAGCAATGACTTTTGAAGAAGTTGCCAAAATGGCTCTTTATACAAAAATAATAAATCCTGATCAAAGTCAAGCTAATTTAACACTGCAAAAAAAACACTATAACCGAAAGCATGGTAAAAACGCATATTATGGACAAAAACACTAATGAAATTAAAGTTGTTTTAAAAGATATTGATAATTTTATTTTTGATCTTGACGGAACTTTGCTAAAATCTAATCACGAAATTAGCCCTAAAACTGTTGAAGCAATAAAAAAATTGCGTGAAAAAAACAAAAAAATAATTTTTTGTTCAGGTCGCCCTTGATATTTTATAAAAAAATATTACTTTGCACTAAAGCCTGATTTTCCAATAATAAGTTGCAATGGTTCATTAATTTATGATTACAAAAAGGAAACTGTTGTTTTTAGCAAGGTTTTCTCTGGAGATCAAGTTTCACAAATTTTTCAAATTTTAGCCCAAAATCAAGTATTTTTCTTAATTTACACAACTAAAAATATGCTTGCTTTTAGCCAAAAAGATACAACTTGCCCTTGATTTGATTATCTTAAAAATCAAAATGAAATTTTTTCAGAAGCCGAACAGTTACCGCTAAAATTTTATGACTATCAAAGTTTGAATGATGATCAAATTTTCAATCTTGATGTAGTTAAATTTTTACTTATAAAACGTGATAGTGATCCTGTGCTTTTTGAAAAAGCCATTAGCCAACTTGAGAATGTTGAACAAATTTATCTAGTTCAATCCCAATCATCAGTAATTGATATTATGATTTCTGGCTCAAATAAAGGTCAAGGACTTAAATTTCTAGAAGAAAATTATCATTTAGATCTCAAAAAAAGTTTAGCTTTTGGTGATGCTCGAAACGATATTTCTATGTTTGAACAGGTTAGACTAGCAATTGCCATGGGACAAGCTAGCCAAGAAGTCCAAGATAAGGCTAATTTGGTTACCGACTCAAACGACAATGATGGTATAGCAAACTTTTTTGAAAAATATTATGAATAATTTGCGTCAAAAAATTTCTAATTTTAATAAAGTTAAAGTCAACCATCTATCAGATGGATATTGACTTGTTCCTAGTTTTTTCAAGATTTTTTCGCCGAAATTAACTGGATATGTTATAAAAAAAGCAAAAACTCTTGAAGAACTTGTTAATTTTAATGATTTTCAAAAAAAAGAATTAATTTTTAATTTTAACGGTGATCATAATTTTTATAATTTCAATATCCTAATGAAATTACGCCAAATTGATTTTCGTCTTGATATAAAAACTGTTTTAAAAAAACCAGATGATGCTATTTTTATTTTTTTCCCTGTTCAAAATTGTAAAATAGTTTTAGACAAACAATCGTTAAAACTAATTTACGACGGAATTATCCCATTTTTTTCAAAAGAATACTATTCAAATTTAGCTCATTATCAACGTGAAACATCCGCAAAACTACAAAATAATGATGTGTTTAAGGGATTTTTTTGAAGGCGAAATGGTTTTGAAGAAATTTATGTAAAAAGTGACTCATAAATTGAAAAATATGGTATCATTTTACAAATGTGAAAAAACTAAAAGAATAATCTTTGGTTCTTTTAGTTTTTTATTTAAGGCTTAGAAGTAGGTGTAAAAATGAAATGAAAATTTAAAAAATCTTTGGCTTTAATTCCTTTGTCTTTCCCACTTGTTGTTGTTTCATGCATCGAAAATCAAGGCCAAGATGTAAAAAACCCAGAAAAATATAATTTATTAACCGAAATTTTGAATATGCCCCTGCCAATTGAAACTCAAGAAATTGCAAATACTGCCTTTGCGGATGTAATTCACGCATTTAGCTCTGAGTTAGATTTTCAAAATTTTATTCCAAATGAACCTGATGATGTAATTAAAAAGAAACTTGAAAAACTTGCTAAAACTCCTAATTTTCCTGAAATTGTTAAAAAATATTATCAAGGTACCTCTTATTTAACAGCTTCTGAGTTTTTACAACGATGAAAACAATCACAAGAAAAATACTTAAAATCTGTGGATTTTAAGGCATATCCTGAATTTTTACCCGAAAATTTTGGATCAGGTATTGCTGTAAATAATTTGGAATTAAGAGAAGAATATTTATACTATAAAGTAATCCAAGAGCTTGCTAAACTAACTATTAAAAAGAAAAGAGAGGAAGAAGCTAAATCCCAAAACCAGCATTCAGGCCGAAAAGATGAAAACAAAACACAAGAAGATGAGCTAATTGCAGTCGGTTTTGCCTGGATTAAATTCATCGTTGAGTCGATAGAAGCAGCAACCAGACAACCTGTTTCAAATTCCTTTTGATGAAATTATAATTATAAAATCTTGAATAGACTTAATAAAAGTATTCAAGATACTTTCGAAGCTAATTTGGATCTTCCGATTCTTAATGATAAAGATTACCAAAAAAAAGTAGAACTAACAGAGAAATTAGAAAAATATTCAATAACAGGAAAAGATGGCCGAAAATATAAAGTTCAACCGCGTGCTTTTTTTCTTAATGACCAAAAAACTCATGCAGATGAGTCAACTAATACAATAAAAGATGCAATTTACCGTATTTATTGAATAATTGACCAAAACCCTGATACTCCTGAAGATAAAAGTCAATCTGAAAATCAAAGTCAAAATCAAAATGAACCTAAATCTACAAGCCAAAAAAACCTGATAAATCAAAAACCAAGCCTTTTTTCACAAAATTCATCCCAAAAAGTCGTAACTTTCCAACAAAATTCGCCTTCGCCAGTTCAAGGTCCTCAAACTAGAGAAGAAGCAGAAGCTCAACAAATTGGTTTAATTGATGATTTTGATAAATATAAATTAACTGACAAAATCGAAAAATATCCTTTTATAAATTCTAATAATTTCCATCGAGGTGGACTTTATAGTGCAACTTTGCTTGAGCTTGAAGATGAAATTAAAAAACAAGACCCTAAAAATCCAAAAATATTTTACGTTGAAAGACGAATAAATATTAGTGGTTTTCTTAAAAGTGGTAATCTTTTGCCTTTCCAACCTATTGATCTTGAGCAAAATTTAAAAAAATTATCACAAACTGAAAAATATGTCCAATTTGTTCGCGCACTTCGTCCCGTAGGTTCACGAACAAACCAACTTGTAATAGTTAATCCAAAAAATATTGATAAAGACTAATAAATATGATAAAAATTTATATTCCCGATGTTAAAAACGGCGTTTTAGACACCCAATTTGGTAATGGCAATTTAGGCAAAAAATACCCTAATTCAGTAAGTTTTCCTATAAAATGAGACAAAGTTAAAGGCGCAAAATCATATGCCCTTACTTTAGTCGACTATGAAGCAACTGCAGAATTAGGTTTTGTTTTTATTCATTGAGTTGCGGCCAATATTAAAAAAAACAAGCTAAAATGAGATGATTCTTTTTCGCGGCAAGATAAAATGTATCAATTTGAAAATTCAATGACGCGCCATGCAAATAATTATTTGCTTGATTCATTTTATCGACCTCATCCTGATGGAGTTTATTTTGGACCACTACCGCCAGCTCAAGATCATAACTATCGACTTGAAGTTCTTGCCCTTGATGTTGAAAATATAATTCCAGAAGATTTAAAAAATAAACCTTTATTTTACGATGATTTTCTTGATTTAATTAAAAATCACGTTATTGACTTTGGAATTACTTCGTTTTTATACCGTTCACATGGAAAAGTTGAAAATAATTTACTTGTAAAAAAACAGATTTCCAAAACCGAATTAAATGCACCGTTGCCCAAAGAGCAAGAAAATTTTTTTCTTGATTTTTTACCGATAAATTTTAGCTCATCAGCACTAATTGCCAGAGAAAATGATTATCATCTTTTAGATATTGAATTTTTAGGCAAACAAGGAGCTAGCCCATTTTTTAGCGCCCGAAATTTTGACATTGAAATTTATTCTGATTCTGATAAAATTAAGGAATATGTAATAATGGTAACTAGTTTTGCCGAAAATTTCTCGCTTGGCGTTGGACTAAATGTCTGAAATCGGGTTGGAATTATCAAACAAACTAATGAATATAAAACTATTTTAAATGCTGGAAAAAATAGTTTTGATCTTTTTGATAGCGAAATTCCTGTTTATAATAGTTTTGGTTCTTTTTGTGCTGATTCAATTGCTAAAAAAATTAATCTAGATTCTTCAGAAAAATTTGAATTTATTAAAGCAAAATACGGCGTTATTTATCTTCCTGGTCTTACAAACGGCCAAGGGAAATATCAACTTGAAATTTTTGGTATTGATCAAGTAATTGATTGGAGTCAAATTGCGCGAAATTTAACTAAACCTTTGACATCATTTGAAGTTCTTAGCGCAATAAAAGGAAAAGTTGTTGGCTATAATCGTACTTTTTTTAAATTAATTTAATTTTTTTAGGCTAAATAATCAAGTTTTTCCGGAATTTGTCAGTTTGATGGCAAAATTTGCTTTTAGTGAATATAAATATGCAAAAATACCCGTAAATCCGGGTTTTTTATTTTAAAATCTTAATTTTTATTATTTTAAAATTACCTTTTGCAAAAAAAAAAAAAAAATGCTTGGTCTAAGAAAAAAATCTGTTATAATTACAAACACCTAAGAATAATTAATAAATTTTGACATTGAATTAAGGGGGAATTAGTTATGTTTTTGCCATAAAAAACTCAGAAAATGCGAATTTTCCATCATGTTTTTAAATATGATGGAATGCCTTAAATTTAACTGTTTAGAAATCTTCAAATTTAAGGCTTTTAATTATTGTTCTTTCAAAACTTCACATATTTTTTTAGGCTCAACTTAAATAGAAACGAGTTTTCTATTTACATTGAGTTTAAATAGCAGTTGTATTTTTTTATGGTTTTTGTCAGTGTTTTAAGCTAAAAAAGGTAGTTTAAAAATTCATAATTTTGCTTTTTAAGTTAAAACACTAGCAAAAATTAAGACAGAGGGTTGAATTTAACACTTCAAACTAGCAAATGATATTCAAAAATCGCCCTCATCAAACTGGGAAACTCGGGAGGCACATTTTTGCAAGTAAACATAAATTCAACTGACAAAATTGCTATTTTTAAATAGATAAAAATGAAAAACAAGTTAAGAATTTTAAAAGTTAACTTGAATCTTTTATCTTTAAATTTGTTAATTAACCAAAAGATCTACGATTCACCTTCTATCTCAAAATATTTTTTGCTTTTATAACCGCGAAAATCTACTCTTGCAATTTCATTATAATATTCTGTTCTATCATCATTATCTCAAGAAAAGAGAAGGTGTTGTTGTAAAATTAATTCTTTTTCTTGTTGGCTATATAAATTAGTATTTTCTATAAAGTGTCTAAAAAACCCAAATTCATGGTCTATTTCTTTTAGATATTTATTCAACGCATCCCGATATAAAATTAATTCTTCCATAGATGATTCAATCACATTTTTATCTAAATCAATTTGCCTTGGTGATCTAGAAACGAAGAAGGCCGGATCATTGCCATCACGCAAAAAAATATCTTGTTCAAGTTTGACCAATTTTTGTTTGAAATAATATTTTAAAATTTCGTATTTACCTTGATAAATATCATCATATAAATTTGAATGTCCAAATCAGTAATAAATTTTTTGACCATCAACATACAATAAAATGAAATTTTTCAATGCAATTGGCAAAATTCATGCATCGCCATCCCCATAGGCGGACTTGTAATAAGGTTGAAATCAAAAAACTGGCTTTTTTGAGTCAAATTGGGAAATTATTTCATCAAAAAGGCCATATTCTTGTCCACCAAGGTAAAAAATTTCGAAATTTTCAGGTTTTAATTTTGCTCAGCTTGGCAGAATAAGAAAATCAGGTTCATCAGGATAATAAAAATCTAGATCTTCAATTCAATATTTTGGACCAAATAAAATTTGCAACAAGTAGATTAATTCAATTTTGTTTGTCCAATTATTCGCATGATCATAATAAATTTGGCCAACTTTAGCAAAAAGTTTGATGCAATACTTTCGATATTCTGGACCAAATTTATCAAATCAACTAAGAATAAATTTATCACGATTTTCAATGTTTAAATTAAGCTTTTTAATCCCGTATTTATCAAATTTTTTAAGCAAATTTTCATAAGTTTCAAAAGTAAATACATTTTGAATTGGTTCGATTTGGGTTTTTTCACCAAAATTATAATTCTCTTTTAATAACAAATTGTAGATATTTTCTACATTTTGTCCTAAATATGCTTTATTTATATCTACAAACTCTGCGCCATATTCATATCTATTTGATAAAAAATCAAAGATTTTTTCATGGTAATTTGCTAAATTTTTTGGCTTTGCATAAGGAACACTTTCCAGAATTTCCTTAATAATTAAAGCTTCAATTTCCTTTAATTCGGTTTTTGATTTAAATATTTTTCAAAAAATAGCCGGATAAGAGATTGAAAATTCGCATTTTACAATATCATCAAAGTTTTCAAAGACAACAACAACCTCTTCAAAACCTTTACCATCGTATGAATCACATGAAGAATAAAGTTCAGAGATAAGACGAAGATTTTCTTTTCCATTTTTTTCACAATATTCAATGTTTGCTCAACCGCCAATTAAACACCTAATATCATTATAAAAATGAAAATTATTGAGTTTTTTGGAAAAAAACGCACTTTTTGGGATATCTTCTAGTTTTAAATTATAAACATAATCTTCTTGTTTATAATTTAAACTAATAATTCTTTCAATTGGATTAGGATTGAAGCCGTTGCAAAGGTAATTGTATAAAAAAATTGGAAATGGAAAATCATCATATTTACAATCAAACGATAAATCAACATCGTCCTCAATCATGTTTGGAATTGAACAGCGACTTTTAATATTAATTTCTATATATTTTAGTTTAATTAATTGTTTTTTTGCCTTGGTTACTAAATCTAATCGCTTCTCCATATAAAAAATGCACCTTTTCAACATTTAACATTTTTTCTCTTAGTATAAATTCCTTCTTATCGAATTTTCCCTTTATCATTCTCGCTCTCCTTACATGATAACTGGGAAAATATATTTTTATGTATGATGGTATATTTTGATTTTTATCTTTATCTTTACTTGTATCATCAATATCAAACACATTTTTAGGGTCAGTTCAATCAATAGCATCACTAGCTAGACCTTCTCCAACAACAAAGTGATCTTTAGTAAAACCGATATCTTTATTTAAATTATTAGTTGGATCTCATGATCATCTATTTCTCACTATCAAATTTGCTGTATATTTTGTTTTTTCAGCCAAATTTTCCATAACTGATCTATTATATGAATAAAAATCAATAGGTGAATTTAGTTTCTTATCCATATTTTCACGGTCTTTTTCATCCATTTTATCATTTAGTGAACTAGGCAACAAGTTTTTAATAATAATTTTGGTTAATTCTGATTGGGCCAGCAAACTTCCAACCGCTAAAAGTCAGGCTGCAGGTTCTGGAATTGCTTGTTTACTAATAACAAAATGAGGTTCTAACTTTTCACTGTGAAAATTAAAAAATCAGGCAGGATGGATTCCAGTATATTGTTTTAATTTTTCCTTTTCTTTTGCTTTTACAATAGAAAGTTCTAAAGTTGCTGTATTTGCTATTTCTTTAATGCTAGGCTCACCTTTTGCTTTTGGTAATTTATCTAAGTCAACCACAATTGAGCTTTCAGTTCTTCAAGTAATAGGGTTATTATCAGCTGGCGTATGAACAGGGCTATAATCAGCTGGCGTATAGTAACTTTCACGGTTCCCAAATCATCTACCTACATCATCAACAACCTTTGGAAAAGTTTCGACAGCTACCGCAGCAGCTGTCGAAACTGCTACTGCGGCAATGGCAGCTGCGACAGCATTTGAAATAAATGGAATAAAAGGCAAGAGGAAAAAGAAGGTTTTTTCAACCCGTGTTTGTTTTTGAAGCTCTCTAAAGTCAAAAACATAACCTTCTAATTTTAGTTTTGGTACGCCTTCTTCAAAATAGATTTCAGCTTTTTTGTTAACAAATTCAAGTGAAGCACTATTTAAAATTACCTCACCTTCTTGATTAATTTGAATTTCAATATCATCTAGATTAGGATAGTCTGAATTAGTATTTGTTTTGTTTAGATGTGTTTTGGCATTTTTAATATTTGCATTAATAACAAGCGAATTTTGTTGGTTTTTTGCTGAAATAATTTGGACTAAATCATCAAAATTTACCGGTTTTTTTGAATTTAATAGATTTATATCTCGTGTTTCAAGTTTAAAGTCTGAATAGGTTTTTGTATTTTGAAAATGTCAAAGTGGACCAAAAACGCTTAGTGTCAGCGAAGTGAAAGCGAAAATATTAGTAATAAACTTAAAAAACTTTAACTTTTTTTCATGTTCTTTCCTTTTTTCGATAATTTTTTGTATTAAAATTTTAACATATATTAAAAAACTTTTTAGGAAAAATGCCTAAAAAAATTGTTTTTTAAAAGAATAAGTTATTATGTTAATCAATTGCTAAAAATAAACTGCACTAAAATTCAGGTATATTTTTCTGAGTTGCCCAGTTTGATGGCAAAAATTCATTTTTTAGTGAATACAAATATGCAAAAATAGCCGTAAATTCGCGTTTTTGAGGTTAAAATCTTAATTTTATTATTTTGAAATTAACCTTTTGCAAAAAAAAAAAAAAAATGTGGGAGTGTTCATAATCTTGTGTTTTAAATTTTTATGGATTTTTTTTAAATTGAAATCTAATTTAATTTTACATCATTTAACCGATTAGGAAAAATAATTTCTAATTGTTTTTTAATCATGAATCAATTTCTTACCTTTTGTCATTTTGTAGATGCGTTTTGGAGAGTTAAATAAGTTATTTTTGAAAGGTAATTTACACTTTGAATTCCGCCTTTTGTTTTTGTATTTTTCCTAATTATTCTATTCATTGATTCAATTGAATTTGTCGTATAAATTGCTTGCCTCAATTCATATGGATATTTAAAAAATGTCGTTAATTCAACGAAATTTGTATACCAAGACTTGATAATTGAAGGATATTTTTGACCTCATTTTTCCGCAAATTTATCAAGATTTTGCATTGCAAATTCTTGATTAGGCGCTTGATAAATCTTTTTCATATCAAGGACAAACTCTTTTTTGTCTTTGTTAGAAACTTTTAAAAGCGAGTTTCTAATTTGGTGAACAACACATTTTTGAATATCTGCTTGCGGGAAAACCGCTTCAATTGCTTGACTAATTCCGCTTAGATTATCGCAAGAAATTATTAGAACATCTTCCAGCCCGCGAGTTTTTAGTTCGCTAAAAACATCAAGTCAATTACTTGCTGATTCGGTATTTTTAATCCAAAATCCCAGTGCTTTTTTATTTCCGTCCCAATCAATTGCAAGAATAAGATAAAGTGATTTTTTGACAAAAATACCGTTTTCTTTAACATTAAAAAACATCCCATCAATGTACAAAATTGGATAGGATTTCTCAATTTTTTGCGATTTTCACTTTTCAATTTCAGGCAATAATTTGTTAGTAACTGAAGAAATTCAGGCATTACTTACTTCTTTTTTATAGATACTTTTTATTGTGTTAACAATATTTTCATATGACATTCCTGATGCAAAAAGTGAAAACACTTGTTCTTCGATATCAGCTAAACTTGTTTCGTATTTACCGAGCAATTTGTTCTCAAAAGTGCCATTTCGATCTCTTGGTATTTTTAGACGAAAACTATTATGATTATAATTCACAGTTTTGTCCGAAAATCCGTTTCGCTTATTCGGTTTATGCACGCCTTTTTTGCTTCGGTTGCTTTTTTCATAGCCTAAATGTTGGCTTAATTCCGCCCTTAAGAGCGCTTCAGTAAAAGTTTTAAACATATGCGAAATTTCGTTGTGAAAATCTTCTTTTTTTAATTTTTTATAATCAGCGTATTTGTCAACAATTTTTTTAGCTTCTAACTCAAATGGGGATAATGTTTTTTGCTGTTTTTTCATATTTTGGTCCTTTATGATAAATTTTATCAAAAAAATAAATTTACTTTAAAAACACAAAATATTTAACATTACCAAAAATGTTTGGTTTAAAATAAAATTATGTTATAATAAACATCACTTAAGAATAAATTAATAAATTATCGATATTGAATTAAGGGGGGATTAGTTATGTTTTTTGCCATAAAAAAATCAGAAAATGCGATTTTTCCATTATATTTTTAAATATGATGGATTGCTTAAATTTAACTGTTTAGAAATCTATAAATTTATGGCTTTTAATTATTGTTCTTTCAAAACTTCATATATTTTTTTAGGCTCATTACAAATAAAAACGAGTTTTCTATTTGCATTGAGTTTAAATAGTAGTTGTATTTTTTATGATTTTTGTCATTTTATCAATAAATTGATTTTTGCAAGTGTTTTAAAATAGGTAATTAACTTTTGCCAAAAAAGTTAAAAAAGCGCCCAAAACCAGATTTTTTAAAGATTATCTCATCAAACTGTCAAACTCGGGATTTTTTAACCTAAATAATCAAGTTTTTTACCATCACGAAAAATAAGTGATATTTCACCAGCTAAAACAACTTGATCTTCAAAATAAATCACAACTTGTTGACCAGGTGTTACTGCACTATAATTTTGATAATAAACATAAAAAGAATTTTGGTCAATTATTTTAATATTAACATCAACAGATTCTTGGCGGTATCGAAATTTGGCCTTTAAATTTTCAAGGGGAAAATTTTCTGTCAAAAAATTAGCATTAATTGCTAAAAGCTCATTTGATTCAAGTCAAATTTTTTGGCTTGAAGGAGCCGCGTACAAAATTTTTTCTTTAAGATTGTGGCCAACAACAAAATAAGGTTCATTCATTCCGCTTAGACCAAAACCTTTTCGCTGTCCGATTGTAAAATACATAATTCCAATATGTTTTCCGATAATTTCATTTGTGCTAATATCGACAATTGGACCGGGTTGAGCAGGAATATAATTTTGGAGAAAATCAGTAAATTTTCGTTCACCAATGAAGCAAATTCCGGTTGAGTCTTTTTTTGTTGCATTCATTAGCTCTAAATTTTTGGCAATTTCTCTAACTTCAGTTTTTAAATAATCTCCAAGCGGAAAAATTGTTTTTTTTAGCTGATCTTTTGAAAGTTGCCCTAAAAAATAAGTTTGATCCTTATTTTTGTCTTTTGGAGTAAATAATTTTCCGTTTTTTGTTTTTGCATAGTGACCCATTGCAATAAAATCGGCTTGATGAACATTAATTGCATAATCAAGAAAATGTTTGAATTTTATGTTTTTGTTACACAAAATGTCAGGATTTGGAGTTAAACCGGATTTATATTTTTGAATTAGATCGCTAAAAACTTCATCTCAATATTGTTTTACAAAATCTACTCGGAAAATTGGCAAATTTAGTTGCTCTGCAACTTTTTTTGCATCTTGCCAATCTTGCTCTTGTGGACAAATATGATTGTCAGCTAAATTTTTCTGACCTAAAAAATCATTGTTAAGGTCAGAATCTCAATTTCTCATAAAGACACAAATAACTTCATGCCCTTGTTTTTTTAGAAGGTATGCACTAACTGCAGAATCAACGCCACCAGATAGACCAACAACAATTTTAGCCACTTTTTAACAAATTACTCCTATTTTTTTGCTTTAGGTACTCAGAAAAATGTTTTTAAACGTTTAGAAATAGACTTTATTTCTCGGGTTAAACGCCAATTTGTTGCTTTAATTCCAAAAATATTAATATAAAAAAGTGAAATCATATATGGAAGAAAAACTACTGAAGAAGCCATTAACAAGTTTAAAAAAATTACGACTGAGTGGTTACCTCCTGAATAAAAAAATGGATGTAAAAAATTTATAAATGGATAAATAGTTAAACCTGTGTAAAAAAATACCATATTTTTTATCTCTTGAGTTCCGACTTTTTGAATTTCAGGCGCAACTCATTGTCTGAGTGTGAAAAAATACAGAAGCACACAAAAAATATAATAACAAACTGAATAAATAACCCCAAAACCTAAACCTAATTTACTAACTGAAAATTGTTTTCGATACCAAAAAAGCACAAATATTGCAAAAACTGGATGAAAAAAATGGACAGTTGATGTTGTTGCCAAGACTGATCAGGTCATATTTAAATTTCAAGCCAATACAGTTCAAAAAACAATTAAAACAATTGTTAAAATTACTGTAAAAACAAATAAAATTTGAAATTTTCGTTGAGTTGCATTAAGGACAAAAGTAAATAAGGTAATTCCATAAATTAGGTTTGACTGGTAAGTTAAGTAAAAAAAGGCACTAAAATTTTGGAAATAATTAGTAAAACTTATAAAATAATATTTGTCAAGAACAAATTCGCTATGGTTTTTAATCATCGAATACCCGATTAGCGAAATTGTAATTGAAAGAATTAGTAAGGAAAAAATTAATGAAATCTTTCGTTCTTTTTTTCAATTGGAAAAATGATCAAATTTTGTTGCTAGGTAAGTATCGTTATTTTCTATCATGACTAAATAATACATAAAATTATATTATAATTACTAAAAAATAGTTAAAAATTTTTATAATTTTTTAGCATATTATGAAATTATAAAATTTGTTATTGTTTAAACTATGAATGTATAAAATGTATAATTTTATTCAGTATTTTCTAAAAGACTGACTGCTAAAATTAAAATGGTAGAGTCATTGTAATAAAAGATGGCAAAAAAATAATTTATCTATTAACCGTTTAAAAATAAAAAAATAAATTTTTAGTATATAATATATTTAAAATTATTTTACTTGAATTCGACGGTTTATTATGAAGTTTATTTTCTCGTTTTTTTTCAGTGCTATTTTCAGACGGCAAATCCAGAAACGTTCAATTTTGGCTTTGATTCTTTGAGCGTTATTTTTAGCTGCCATTGGTTTTGTCATGGCCTTTGTTCAAAAAAAAGTTTGATATGATATAGTTTCAATTTTGGGACTTTTATCAATTTCAATTTCAGTTCTTGCAACGGTGTTAAGACTTGGTTTATTTAGTAGTTTTTCAGTTTCCTACCATAAATGGCGAATTCAATCCCAAAATAGGATGTTAGAAAAACGAGGATTTAAACCTGTTAGTCCAAAAATTGATTATAATTTTGTTAAGCAAAAACAAAAAGAACTATCTATTCTGCCAATTTTTCTGGGATTTGTTGTTGGTTTTGTGCTTTTAATTATCAGTTTACCGTTTCTAATTATTAACTCTTAAAAACTTAAAATATTTTTTAATCATTTTTAACTAAATATTGAATAATCTTGCCTTAGCATAAAATATAATAATATTTATTTTTTGAATGCGTTTTTTGTTATAATTTATATATTATAAAATTAATTATCAAAATAAGGAGAAGGGTGGTTTAGTTATGAAATCTAAATTTTTCAAATCTTTAGCTCCTTTGCTTTTTGTTAATTTTTTTATAGTTTCATGCGCTAATGTTATACCTTTGCAGCATAGAAAAAATAATGATGAAAGTGCTAAAAATCAAGTCATTACTGAAAAAAATGACTCAAAAAATCAAATTTTACCAAAATTAGGAACTCCAAACAATGATTTGGTGCAAATTGATGAAAATTTGAGCCCAATTGGAAATATCAAAACTATAAATGATTTAAATAATGATTTGTCATTAACCAATGAAAATAATAATGATGTCGTTGAAAATTATGCTCCTAAAAATAATCATAATTTAGCAAATTCATCAATATCAACAATTCAAAACCCGTTTTTAGATAAAGCTCAAATTGAAAATTTGAATCTTTTTTCTTTAAAATCTTTAGTCAAATCAAATCAACCAAAGCCAAAGCCTAAACCAAAACCTGAGCCCAAAATTGAACCTAAACTTGAGCCTATACTTGAACAAAATCCGGTGGTAAGATCAGAAATAAACCAACTTGTTGAAGATTTACCTATTAAAAAAATACCGATAATAAATGATAAGTTAGATATTTCGAAACTAAGTGATTATGACAACAAGTCCGCACAACAAATCGGATTTGATTTAAATTATAGAGTTCCAGCTAATACTTTTTCATATCAACCTTTTATCATAAAATCAAATGTCATAAAACAAGAAAATGACAAACATTTTCTTGGCGAAAAAAATGAAAACTTGAATATTTATCTACTTGATAAAATAAATACAGGTAGTGTTTCTGAAAACGAAAATGTAAAGCAAACTAATTTCGGTTACTTAAATCCTCGTTTCCGATGAAACTATTTTAAACCAGATTATTTTGGTTTTAGATCGCTTGACTATTCAGATCAAAGATACAAAGATATTTTCCAGAGAAATGTAAGATTTTCAACCGGAACAGCTATATTGCTTGATTCTCACGAAGGTGAAAGTGCTTTTTTAACAAATAATCATGTTCTATATATTAATAAAAAACCATTTTGAGAAACTATGGCCTTTCCTTTAATGCGTTTTTATTATAATGATAAGGTTAACAGTCTTGGTTCTTTGGCTAGTTCTGGAATATTAAGTTTATTTTGAATAAAAACTGAATATGATAGACAAGTTCAAGAATTAAGGACAAGACATGATCGAATTCCAAGAAGTCAGTTAATTTATATTGACCCAATTACGCAAGAAAAATTAACCAAATTTAACATTGATTTGCACAAAAGATATTTTCGAGAAGAACAAAAATTTGATAATTTTGGCAAAGATGTAGCAATATTTTACTTTAACCATGCTAAATTTAGAGAAGATATTAAAGGTATATTTGATTTTTACCAAGAGCATAAAAGATGGCTTTTATCATCATTTCGTTATTCAAATGGTGAAACCATTGAAAACGATATCACTAGATTTGATAGTCAATTTAAAATATTTTCTAATTTCTGAGATCATGTTCAACAGTTTCCACCGCTAAAAATTAGTGAAAAATCATGAAAAGACGGCGAAATTGACTATACAACTAAAATTGGTGGCTTTTGACCTCAGTTTGCATTTTCAAAAAATATGTTTAAAGGCGTTTATATTAAAAACGGTGCCCCTAATTTTTTTGTAACAAACGGTCCTGGTGCTTCTGGTTCTGGTGTTTATAACACAAATGGCGAATTAATTTTCATGAATCAGTTAATTACCGTAACAAAAAATCAAAAAAATCTTTATTATGACCAAAATAATTTAACATCACATATGACTACAGGAATTTTATTTCGTAATGATAAAATCGATTTAGTATCAGAAATTAAAAAATTTTATTATGATAAAAAATAAAATTTTAAAAAATTTTTTCTAAACTTTTAAATTGTGATAAACATTTTGAATATCATCATCTTCAAGAAAATTATCAATTTGATTTAGTATTTTTTCAGTACTTTCTTGATTAAGTTCAACTCAAGAATTAGGGAAATAACTAATTTCAACAGCGCTAAAATTTACACTAAAATTGTTTTCAATCGCTGATTTTAAGTCCTGAATTGCCCGCGGTTCACAATAAATCAAGTAACTTTCTTCATCTTCTTGAAAATCATCACCACCATTTTCAAGAACAAACATCATAAGATCATCGCCATTTAATTGATCAGTTTTGTCAATTTCAAGATAACCTTTTTGTTCAAATAAATAAGGGATTGAGTTTTGTTTTCCAATTTGCCCATTTGCACGGCGGAAAAGCGCTTGAAGTGAAGAAACTGATCGATTAACATTATCAGTCAAAATTGTGACAATTACACTAATTCCGTTTGATAAAGTTCCAGAATAAATTATTTCTTTAAAAGTTTGACCTTCGCCAGTTGCCCCTTGACCCTTGGCAATTGCTTTTTCAATGTTTGCTTTTGGCATTGATTTTGCCCGTGCTTTAGAAATAATTAGTCTTAAAGCTGGATTAGAATTAGGATCAGGTCCGCCTTTTGCTACTGAGACCATAATTTCTTTGGAAAATTTGTTAAAAATTTTTGCTTTTAGGGCGTCTTGGGCACCTTTTCGGTGCTTTATGTTAGCTCATTTTGAATGACCAGCCATTTAAAAATCTCCTAATTTTTTTGCAGGTCTTGGCACTGGATTACGTTTGTGGGCGCTTAAATTGTGTAATTTTTCAATTTTTTCTCTTACTTGATCACTAACTAAATTTGGATCTGTAAAAAATAGATCTAAATCTTTATAAGTAAATCCTAATTCATCTTCATCTTTTTGGTTATCTCAAAGATTTGCGCTTGGGGATTTTTGAATTATTGATTCGGGAATTCCAATTTGCGCACTAATTTGATAAACTTCCATTTTTGTCAAATTAACAATTGGCAATAAATCCACGCCACCATCACCGTATTTTGTAAAATAGCCAAGATACATTTCGGAAAAATTATCAGTTCCAAGAACTAAATAGTCCAATTCTTGGGCAAAAGCATATAAACTAATCATCCGAAGGCGAGGTTGGATATTGTAATTTGCCAGTTGGTTTTTAAGACTAAACAAGTCTTTTAAGTTCTCAAAAGCTGAACTTAAGTTAATTTCCTTAGTGGAAATTTCAAATTTTTTGACTAATTGGTCAATATCAGTTTTATCGCTGCTCATATCACGAATCGGCATAATAAGACCTAAATGTGAATTAGGGAAAGCTTTTTTCCCTAAAAACGCAACAAGTGCAGAGTCAACTCCACCAGAAATACCAAAAATCACGCCTTTTTTATTTGCTTTTTTTACTTCTTGGCGAATTCATTCTATAATATAATTTATATAATTATTTGTTTGTTCTTTATTTTTCATAATTAGAATAATTTCTTGTATAATTATAGCACAAAAATAATTTTTTAATATAAAATTTCATATAAAATATACAATTTTTCTAGGAGGATATAGATGCCGTATCAATACGATGCCGCTCAATTATTAAAATCAACTAAATCATGAGCAAATAAATTATTAATTGTTCGTTTAATTAAATTTGTTTTAGGGACTATAGTAATTATTGTATTTTTTGCTGGATTTACTGGTGCTGTAGGTGATATTGCCTTCAACCCACGAGATACTGGAAGAGCTCTCTATACAGCACTTTTTGTACCAACCACGATTGGAACTGTAACAAGTGTTTTTTATCTTTTATTATCACTTGCTTACTGAATTTTATTAATTATTTCCCCTTTTAAATTACATGATCTACCAAGACGAATGAACCTAAAAAATCCTCACCTTGTTTCAAAGTTTCAGGGAATTTTCGTACTTTCTATTATCGCAATTTTTCTTGGTTGAATTAATATAATTTATCTTATTATGCTTAGATCATTTATTTCAAAGTCAGAAAAAGAAATTATTGAAGATTCTCTTGACTAATTTTTTGTAATACATAAGACAAAAATTTTTTTTAAAATTAAAATAAAAAGGTGAAATTTCACCTTTTTATTTTAATTAAATAATATTGGGAATTATTTATGTCTTATTAAATCTAAATATTCAAGATATTTTACTACTTCAGTTTTGGTATCCTGAGTTTGCCGGTTTGATGGCAAAAATTCACTTTTTAGTGAATATAAATATGCAAAAATACCGTAAATCCGGGTTTTTTGACGCTAAAATGTTAATTTTTGTTATTTTGAAATTAACCTTTTGAAAAAAAAAAAAAAAATGCTTGGTCAAAAATAAAATTATGTTATAATAATTCTCACTAAGAATAAATTAATAAATTTTGATATTGAATTAGGGAGGAATTAGTTATGTTTTTATCATAAAAAAATCAGACAGCATGAATTATCCATTATATTTTTAAATATGATGGAATGCCTTAAATTTGACCGTTTAGAAATCTACAAATTAGGGCTTTTAATTATTGTTCTTTCAAAACTTCATATATTTTTTTAGGCTCAATGTAGGTAAAAACGAGTTTTCTATTTACATTGAGTTTAAATAGTAGTTGTATTTTTTATGATTTTTGTTGTTTTATCCATAAATTGATTTTGCCTGTGTTTTAAACTAAAAAAGTAGTTTAAAAATTTCATAATTTTGCTTTTTAAGTCAAAATTATAGCTTTTTTAGTTTGCTTTATTTGATTAATAAGTACATTTTTCTTTTCTGAGTGTTAGATTTAAAATTTAGTGTTTTTGCTTTGATAGTTATTTTTCCTGAGTTTGTCAAAAAAGTTAAAAAAGTGCCGGGAACTTTTTTAAGATTATCGCATCAAACTGGGAAACTCAGGAAAATAAAAAGGTGAAATTTCACCTTTTTATTTTGATTGAATAATATTAGAAATTATTTATGTCTTATTAAATCTAAAGATTCAAGATATTTTACTACTTCACTTTCGGTATCAAATTGCAATGCTTCATTTGCAATTTTAACCATTTGTTCGTAATTTAGTTCAGAAATTAGTTTCTTTACTTTTAAAACGCTACTTGTTGAAACTGAAAATTCATCAAGACCAAGACCTAATAAAAGTGGAACAGCATTGATATCACCGGCCATTTCACCACACATTCCAACTCATTTTTCGTGTTTATGAGCTGCATCAATTGTCATTTTGATTAATTTTAAAAGTCCAGGATTTAAAGTTTGGTATAAATAGGCAACTTTTTCATTCATTCGATCAGCAGCAAAGGAATATTGAATTAAATCGTTAGTTCCTATTGAGAAAAAGTCAACATATTTTGCAAATTGATCAGCATGAATTGCTGAAATTGGAATTTCAATCATAATACCAATTTTTATATCTTCACGTTTTGCAACTTTCGGATTTTCTTGACTAACTTCTTGATAAACTTGCTCAAAAATAGCTTTTGCTGCAAAAAATTCATCAAGAGTTGCAACCATTGGAAACATAATTGCTAAATTTCCAAATTCAGATGCCCGAACTAATGCCCGAAGTTGAGTTTTAAAAATATCGGTTTTATCAAGTGACAAACGAATTGCCCGATATCCTAAAAAAGGGTTCATTTCTTTTGCAAAATCAAAGTATTTTAAGGTTTTATCACCACCTATATCAAGCGTTCTGACAACAACTTTTTTAGGATTTTGTGTTTCAAGTACACTTTTATAGCTGAAAAACTGTTCATCCTCAGTTGGCCAATTTTGGTTGTCCATATATAAAAATTCAGAGCGGAAAAGACCAATTTCATCAGCATTTACTTTTTTTGCAGCATGTGAATCATCAACTGAACCAATATTTGCAGCAATTACAACTTTTTTTCCGTCAGCACTTTTTGATTCTTTATTTAAATAGTCTTGGAGTTTTGCTTTTTCATTTTCGTATTCTTGTTTTAAAATTTCAAATTCTTTAATTTCACTTTCGTTTGGGTTAAGAATTCCTTGTCCGAGATCACCATTAATTGCTAAAATATCACCATGCTCAACTTTTTCAAGAATATCACCAATTCCTAAAATTGCCGGAATTTCCAAGCTTCGTGCCATTATTGCAGAGTGAGATGTTTTTGAACCAATATTTGTCGCAAAACCTTTAACATATTCATTTAATTGCGCGGTGTCAGAAGGTTTTAAATCATCAGCAACAATAATTACATCTTCATCAATTGCGCTAAGATCAATTATTTCCAAATTTAGGATGTTTTTTATTATTCTTTGTGAAGCATCTTTAATATCAATGGCTCTACCCATTAAATATTCATCACCAGTTTCAAGTAAAAAATTAGTATGATTTTTTGCTGTTTCTTTTAGGGAATATGCAGCTGAATATCCACTTTTTATCATATTTATTGTGTCATCTTCCAAAACCGGATCAGTTGCAATTAAAATATGAGCATCAAGAATTTCAAGTTCTTCTTCAGCAAGTTTAGTTGCTAATTTTTTAATTTTTTCAATTTGTTCGACAGATTTTTGCACTCCGTCTTGAAAAATTTTGATTTCAGCATCAATATCAGTTATTTTTGCATCACTAATTTCAATTTTTTGTTCAGTAAGTTTAAAAACTTTTGCTATTGATATTCCGCTAGAAGCGCCAATTCCTTTAAATTTATATGAGTGAAATTTTGACATTATAGACCTCCTGTTTTAAAAAAGTTAATTAAATTATAAAATATTTTGCCTAAAATGCAAATAAATAAATATTATTGACTCAAATACTTATTAGTTAAGTCTAAAAGTTTATTTTTTTCCCAAATAAATTTAACTAATTTTTCGCGGTCTGCTTGAGTTAATTTAATATCTTTTATTTTAACTTGTCCAAAAATATCGATTTTTACAGGCAGAGAAAAAAAATCATCTCTAATATTATAAAAAGATTCAACTCAGCAATTTAAAAGGTGAAAATTTTGACTCTTATTTAAAATATCAAGCAAAATTTTGGACATAATTAGTCCTAGAAGTCGGCTGTGTGGCGTCTTTCTTATTAAATTTTCGATTATTTCAGCGTTTGTTTGGCTGACATAATCATCAATTTTGCTGATTTTATCAATGTTAGTGTCGTTTTTTTCAATATTGGAATCAATCAAAAATGAATGGCCATGATCGCCTAATACTAAAAAATCATTATCTTTTGCAATGTTTAAATTTAAACCATTAAGAAATAAATTTGCATGCATGTTTTCTAAATTAGGACCAATTCCAAATACTTTTTTGCCAATAAGCCCGCTAGCAAAACTAAAAATTTTACATAAAATTGAATTGTTATAACCTAAGACAAAAGCAATTCCGTTAAAATTAGAGTGTCGAACTAAATAACCAATTTTATAAATTTTTTCTGAATTTTCAAGCGCAAGATCAACCAGACTCATTCCAGGAACTAAATTTTGATTTGGATCAATTATCAAAATATTGGCTTTTTCCAGGGACGCATAATCTTCCAAAAATATTTTATTTTTGTATCCGCCGTGTTTTATTATTAGATTTAATTCCTTAATAATTTGATTTGTCTTTATAAAATTTTCGTCAATTAGTAAAAAATCAACATTTGTTTTTGCCAAAACCAAGTTATAAATTAAATTTACGCTAGTGTTTGTCACTCCGATAAGTGCTATAATCATATTTTATCCTTTTGTAAAAAATATTTTTTATTAGTTTGTGGTATAATATTTTAATATTTAACACAGTCGAGCTTAGACTCTAATTTTAAATTTTCACTATTTTATTATACAATAAATTAGTAGAAAAGTAGAAGAGGTTCGTTTTGCTACAAGTCAGAACAAACATTTTTAGATCAAATCAATATTTTAAATTTTTATTTAAATTAAGTTTTAAAAAGAAAGCAGTATATGTTTTTATAATTCTTTCTTTTTTAACAACAGTAATGTTGTCCTTAATTACAAAATTTTACGCAACTGAGACAAATTTTAGTCTTTTTTCATTTATAACCCTTTTTATAAATCTTTCATTAACGATAATTATATCATCCTATATGTTTTTATCTATTTTTAAAGATTTAGCAACTCAAAGTCTTGATATAATAACTTTCACAAAACCATATTCTCGTCAATATTTTATTGCGACAAAAATCTTGTTTTTAACATTTTTTGGACTTATTTGGTCAGTTTTTATTGACATTTTATTAATAGGATTTTATTTAATTAATTATTCATTCTTTGACCAAGTTAACTCTCCTTTATTATTTGGTTTTTTATCGCCATTTTTTTCATTTATTATTTTTGGTGGAATTACAGTAATTGTTAGTCACAAATTTAGTTCAAAATCATCGCTTGCTATCGCTATTTTTTCGTTTTCACCTTTTATTTTAATTGGTTCAACAACAGCTTTTAATTCAACTTCAAGCATTAACAGATTTGCTGAAATTCTTAATTTAGAACATAAAGGTTATGATTCAAATACAATTGCTGATGTCGAAAAATTTTACCTAAATGATAAACAAGATCGTTTTTTTATAATTCCAAAACAAGTTGACAACCCTAATTTTACCGATCGACAAATAAATTATATTCAACAAGCATGAAATGATTCTTCAGCTGCAGCCCAAATCTGGCAAGTAGCTTCTTATTTATTAATTCCTTATCAATTAATTAATATCTTTGAACCAAAAGACCGTGATGCAATTGAAAATGCTGCCGGAAATCAGGATAGTTTTCTGAAAAATTACATTTATTCAAACAATTTAGAATCAAAAGAAAAAAATTATCTTCTCTCAACAGTCCCAAGTCTACAAAGATACAAACTTTCAAATAATCAAGAGGTAATTTTAGTTCCTGGGGCTCTTAAAAATGATTCGCATTTTGAGGATCTTGAAAATCGAGAAATAATTTATGCTAATGAAGATGCTTCCAATTTTGAAAAAATACTTCCACAAGACTCACAAACTTTTGGGCTTACATCTGATCTTGTTGGTAAATTAAAGTG
Source organism: Mesomycoplasma ovipneumoniae (assembly GCF_024758565.1). NCBI lineage: Bacteria > Bacillati > Mycoplasmatota > Mycoplasmoidales > Metamycoplasmataceae > Mesomycoplasma > Mesomycoplasma ovipneumoniae. Next base: position 912,039 of record NZ_CP079199.1, on the reverse strand, counting down.
AAATTTAATAAAAGAAGTTGTTTCATCTAAGGTTTTTGACAAATACGCGCGCACATTTTTTGAAAGCTTTACAGAAGAAAATACCCAAAAAGATATTCTTGAAAAAATTTCTGCGGCAATTTCAACTGATAAAGAACTTTTAGATTTAGTTGATGAACAAACTGTTGTTCTTGCGAAAAATCCTGACATAACACAAATTGAAAACCAAGTTCAAAGAAAAATATATTTGGCTACCTCATTGATTTATTGACTTTATTTTAATAAACAAAATAGCTTTGTTCTTGATAATTTATTAAAAAATGACAAAAATAGTTTTGATCCAGCTCCATTTTTTGTCAAAATTGACCAACAAAATTATCAAATCGGCGGATTTTCTTCATTTAGCGCCGAACAAAGACTAGTTGATAACAAAGTGATAAAAAGATTTAATTTAGCAAAAAGCAACAACTTTTTATTCCAACCAGTTTTACAAATTATGGAAATAAAATCTAATCATCACGTTGTAATCAAAAATTTTTACCCGCTAATTTGAGCATTTATTTCAATAATTTTAGTTTATTTTATCTTTCGAATTTATACTAGAAAGGATTATAAATAATGTCAAATTGAGCTTTGGATGTTAAAAATTTAACAAAAATCTATCCTAAATCCGAAAAAGGTGCAAAAAATGTCACTTTTAAGGTCAAAAAAAACACAATTCATGCCTTTATTGGTGAAAACGGAGCTGGAAAAACAACTGTTATTAAGTGTATTGTCGATGCATACCAAAATTTTTCAGGAACAATTCTTATTAATAATTTTTCAAATAAATTGCCAGAAGCAAAAAAATTTATTGGTTATGTTCCGGAAAATTCAATTTTTCCTCCCGAACTAAATTCATACGAATTTTTGTATGAATTTGGACTAATGTCAAAAATGAACTCTAAGTTAGTAAAGGAAAAAATTGATTATTATTTAAAACTGTTAAAAATTGAAGATTTAGCAAAATTAAAGCCATTTAACTTTTCTTCAGGTCAAAAGCGAAAAATTATGCTTGTTCAGTCTTTAATTCATGATCCAGAACTAATAATATTTGACGAACCTTTTTCAAACTTAGACCCTTCAGCGCGGGCTGAATTTTTAGCAATTATTAAAATTTTACACAAACAAGGAAAAACAATTTTCCTTTCAAGTCATAATTTGCAAGAAATTGATTCTTTGATTGATAGTTTAACACTAATAAATAAGGGACAAATTTACTATTGTGGTCAAAAAACGGAAAATTTGCAAAAAATGTACCAAAAATATATATTAAAAACGGGGACTACTAAATAATGTTAAAGAAAAAATTACTAATTTTAGCTACATTACCAACGTCTTTTTTCTTTATTTCTTGCAGCGGAATTTATAATTTTTATGAATCTCAACCAAAACCCGAGAACAAATCTTTGCTTACAAATGCCAAATTTCAAGAATTTGTCAATTCAGTTTTTTCTACTAACGAACTTCAAAAACAAGACTATATTTCAAACCAAGTTAATCTAAATTTACCAACATTAACTAGCGAATTAAAATATTCTCTTATTTTTTCAAGACCTTATTTTAATATGTCAAGAGATGAATATAGAGAAACACGCCAAAATTCCCGATTTACAATTCATTCATATTTATCAAAAAATTGACTATTTTTACTAGAAAATATTGACAAATTATCTTTTATTTTCAATCCTTATACAGGTCGCTTTGTTAAAAATGCCGATGAAGAAAAAATAAATTTGCTAAAAGATAACAAAATCAGAATTTCAAATAAAAATTTTGATTTTGTTAAAATTGATAGAGAAGCTGATCAATTTGATAAAAATAGTGTTTATTATTTGATTTTTGACAAAAATAAATTTATCAGATTTACTGCTTTTGAAACTAATAATGAATTAAAAACAAAACTTGACTTTAATATGTTTGTGCTTGAAGATCAAATTGCTGATAATTTTTCTTTTGCTAATGCAATCGAAAATTGAGTAAAAACTGAAGAACAAAAGTATTTTAAGGATAAACTCGAAAGCGCACGAGAAAATCTAACCGATGCTTTTGAAGAAAAAAAGGCCGAATTAGAAGAACAAATTGCTAGATTTAAAAGTCAAAGCCAACAATCAGATCTTGGTTCTGAAGATGAAGAGGACGAAGAAAATTTTTGTAGTGCTGAAAATTTACAATTTTGCACGCCTGAGCAAAAAGCTTTCCTAGAAAGTACCAATCGTCGAGCATTTGGAAGAACCAGACGAAACGTTAGTGCCACAAATTTTCAAGACGTTAGTGTCACAAATTTTCAAGACCTACCTGGTGATCAAAATCAAGATCCTAGTTTAGAACTTGCTGAACTTGAAAAAAAATATAACCAAGATCTCTCAAATCTCGAAAACACTGTAAAAAATCAAATTTTTAATGAAAAAAATGATCTAACTGCGGCTAATTTTTTCTCAAACATCACCACTGATATTTCTACTTTTAACTCTCCTTATAAATTTCATAAATACAGTTTATATTCAATAGATTTGGAAAAAGGTAGTGATATTAGCACTAAATCTGAACAATTACCCGAAAAAGATTCGCCTTTTTTAGGTGATTATTCTAAATTTATTGACGAAAAACTTGATATTAAGATAAAAAATGAAACGCCTGAGGAATTCAATAATCGCCGTGTTTTTGAATATATTTTTCAAACTATTTGACAAAACAATGAAAACAAAAAAGTTCAATTTTTCAATTCTTACTATGCAAAAGAAAACATTGAAAAATTAGAATCTCAATGAAAAAATATTCAAGAAAAATTAACTAATACTAATCCAGATTTTGAGAGCGCAATTCAAGAATATAAGAGTTTTGTTGAAACAAATTGACTTTTTATTCTCGAAAGACTTGACAAACTTAGACTTGATTTTTATAAATGATACTCATTTCCCGATCAATTTGATGAAAACGGTAACCTAAAAGTTGCCCATAGTGACGAATTTAAGCAACTTGTTAAAGACCAAGAAGATCTTACAGAACCTTTTTATTATGCAAATAAATTTCTTGAGTCAATTTCTGAAGGAGACACATCAAGATTTGTAAGCAATTATAAAGATCTTTATATATTAAAACAAAATACATTAATAAATTTAAGAGTTGATTATTCAACTTCAGAACCAAAAGTAAGTCTAAATCCTTTTGTATATCATTTTCCTAAAACAAAAAATAAAATTTCGGCCAAAGTTCTTACCGAAATTTTCCACCAAGCACTTTATCATGCTTCTCAGGAAGCTTATCGTGATTTTGAAAATGATTTTGTAAAAAAATTCCGTTATAATTTGCCTGCGCAAATGTTTTTTAAGGAAAAAGATGAAAAAAAATAAAAAATTAGTATTTTCTGTTAATTTATTAACATTTTTATCAGTTGGTTTTTTAGCTAGTTGCACTCAAGCGTCTAATCAGCAAATTAATTATCAAACTAAATACGAAAAATTTGCAACAAATGATATCTCTAGCCCGGAAAAAGCCCAACCTTTTTTAGAAAATAGTATCATCAATCAGCTTTTAGATAAAATTTATGAAGATAGTGATTCAAAAGAGCAACTAATAAACCGAATTTTAACAATTAATTCTGAAAACTATTTGAACGATTTAATCTTTAATTTAAGCTTTTATAACTCAATAAACAACTCACCAAGTGATACAATAATTAGTGGTTTTGGAAGGGGTTCTTCCAACCCTGTTTTGTTTGAAAAAGCTAAATTTAGTATTAATGAATTGTTTGAAAACAATTGACTTTGACTTTTAAAAAATTTGAATTCTGCTGTTTTTGTTCGCGGTCTAGCAAATATCGACCAATTTCAGCAACAAAATGATGAACTAAATATCGGCCTAAGAAATGAAGCTTTAAAAAATAGTTTTTATCAACCTAGTTCAAATAAATTTATTGACATTGCAATTGTAAAATCACCTACTGAAATTGATCCAGAGACAAATATTGAAACCAAAAATTATCAAGTGTTTCTTCTAAATCAGGATAATTTTATTTTTAATTTAACTATTAAAAAACAACTTAAAGACCAAAAAATACTTAGTTTAGAAACCACTTTAAGTCCGTGAATTCAAATTTACCCTAAATTTATAGGTCAAAAAACTGAAAAATTCCCACTACAAGAATATGCAAGAATTATTTCAAACTACAGAAGCGGCGTTGAAGGTGTTAGCGTGCAACTTGTGGAAAAACTAATTTTTGAAGAAAATCTTGGTGGAAATGTTTTATATTATACTCTAGTCGATTTTCAGAAAAAATAAGATAGTTTATTAAAAAAAATTTATTTTTTTATTGCTTTTTTTTATTTTCATGTATAATTTTAAATCGATAGATAAAATTAATTTTTAGATTCTTTCAAGAAATATAAAAATACCTAATTTTTTAAAAAAAGGAGTAAAAATGGCATATTTAGACAAAAAAAGGAAAGATGGCTTATTGCAAAGCGACGCATTTTATAATGAGCTTTTTCTTGGTTTGTTTGGATTTGGTTTTTGGTATTTGGGTAGAATAAGTCTAGCAATTATTAGATTTACATTTACTCTCGTTGGTCTTTTAATGATTTTCATTTCGCAAATGATGTATTTAGGATCAACAGCCCAAGACGAAATTGCAAGAGATGTCCAAATTTTAACAATCACAGGTGGTGTAATTCTTGGCCTTTCTGCACTTTGAAACATAATCACTTTAATTATGATTTTCACCGCTGATCTTAGAGATGGAAAAGGTGTTAAAATTTTCCATTGAGGAACAGAAGTTGAAGATAACCCTGAACTAGAAAACGAATTTGACAATCCTCCAGTTGAACAACCACAACCAGTAACCGTGGCACCAATTGAAGCAGAACCTGTTTTTGAAGAACCATTAGACTTACAAGTTCAAACAACTGAGGAATATGTAGAACCAGAACCTGTTTTTGAAGAGCCAGAAATTTATGTTGAGCCAGAACCAGTTTTTGAGACAACTTACTACGAAGCACCAGCTGAACCAGTTTATGTTGAGCCACAAATAGAAATAGAACCAGAACCTGTTGTTAATTTAGAAGAAAATCTTGATATTGCAAGACAGATTGAAATGATTAATGCTGAACAAGTTCAAGCAAGTCAATTAAACATTGTTCACGAAATGGAAATTCCTGTTGATTTACACAATTTAAAACACATTCATCATACTACATTTACCATTGAAGAAATTGAGAGCGGAATTGTTGATGAGCATTTTGAAATTCGTGGACAACATGATATCAATTGCCATTCATAAAAAAAATAATTAAAAATAGTTTTCTATTTTAATATGCGACTAAGAAATATTCCAGATGCACTTGAAAGAATTCAAAAACATAATTTACTAGTTGAAAATCCAATATTTGTTGATGATTCTTGAATAATAGAAGTAGGAATGGGCAAAGGTCAAATGATTACAAAACTTGCCTTTGATAATCCTTCTAAAAAGTTTTTAGGTGTTGAAAAATTTCCCACAGCTGCTGTTAAATCTTTAAAATATGTTGATACTTATAATTTAAAAAATTTTTTTATCATTATATGTGATGCAAAAAATTTATTGTCAATGTTAAACGGAAAGGTAAGCCAGCTATGGCTTACCTTTCCTGATCCTTGACCAAAGAAAAAACACTATAAGCGTAGACTTACATACAAACTTTTTCTTGATATTTATAAAGAAATACTAACAAAAAACGGTCTTTTAAAATTAAAAACAGACAATCAAAAATTTTTCCAATACTCTTTAGAATCTTTAGAACAAAATGGTTGAAAAATAATTTACCAAACTAATGATTTGTTAAATTCTTCCCGCCATAGCGAAAATGTTTTGACTTCTTATGAAGAAAAATGAGTTAGATTAGGTTATAAAATACAGTATTTAGAAGCCACTTTTAATTAAGTCAGTATTTTTACTAATATTTTTTAGATTACTTTTTATTAAATTAGTGCATTAATTTAAAATAACTTTTTTTATATTTATTTTTTTTCAAAAAAAATATAGTTTTTAGGCTATAATTTGCTATAATACAACTTTTAAGCTATATACAATTAATTTAGTAAGGTTCACATATTTATAATGAAAAAATTTTCAGAAATTTTTGTCAAATATTCCAATAAATTCGAATCAAATAGGATAACAATTGAACCTGTCTTTTTTGACTCACAAATCCCAATGCTATTAAAAGAAGACCTTGCAATCACTGAATATCTTGGCCAAAATAAAGCATATATTAATTTAGGTTCGCGCACAAAAGAATTTACACCTTCAAGATTTCGAAAAATCGCACAAAAACTAGCTAGTTACCCACGAGATATCCAAATTGATTTTGATAAATTTCCAAATAGCTTCCTTCGTTATTTAATTGAAGTTGTTGCTTTTGTTCGTTCTGATATTTTTTCGCTAAGAGCAGAATATGATAAACAGCGAGCAAAATATCGTGATATTTTAGTTGTCTCAAGTTATTTAGAAGAATTGAAACCAATAATCAATAAATACCAAATAATAAATAATGCCGTAAATTATGCTCGATATTACCAAAATATCCCGCCAAACATTGCCTCTTCTGAGTTTTTAGCAGCTGAAATACAGAAAAAAATTTCACAAAACCCTAAATTAACTGTTAAGGTTCTTGGCGAGTCAGAAATTCGTAAATTAGGGATGAATTTACTTTTGGCTGTAAATCGTGGCTCAACTTATGATGCCAAACTTGTTGTTATTTCTTATGAAGGATTGCCAGGAAGCCAGTATAAAACCGCTTTTGTTGGAAAAGGAATAACTTTTGACTCTGGTGGATATAATATAAAAACTGGTATGTATATGAATGACATGAAATACGACATGTCAGGGGCAATAATTTGTGCTGCTGCTATTGATGCGCTTTCAAAATTTAATCCTCTAGCTAATGTTGTTGCCGTTTTACCACTAACAGACAACCGGCTAAATGGTGATGCAAATACACCTGATTCTGTTTGAAAATCAAAAAACGGTAAAACTGTTGAAATTAACAACACTGATGCCGAAGGTCGTTTAATTTTAGCAGATGCAATTACATATGCAATTCGTGAAGAAAATGCAACCGAAATTATTTCAGTAGCAACTCTAACAGGAGCAATTCGTGTTGCTCTTGGCGAAACTTTTACTGGCGCATTTGCTAATGATGATAAACTTTGAAAAAGTTTCAATGAAGCATCAAAAGAAGCTGGTGAATTAATTTGAAGAATGCCACTACATTTAGATTTTGCCCAAAATATTCGTGACTCAAAAGTAGCAGATCTAAAAAACACCGATTTTTCAGGTAAAGCTGGTTCATCATCTGCTGCAATGTTTATTGCTGAATTTGTCGAAGACAAACCATTTCTTCATTTAGATATTGCCGCAACCGCCTTTGTTCACAACCTTCCAACTGGCGTAATGGTCAAAACTCTTGTTGAATATATTTTAACAAAGTAAAAAATCTAAATTAATCTCACTAAAAAAGATAGCGCTTGCTATTTTTTTTATTATTTTTTAACTGTTAAAAATAGTTTTAATTTAAATTATTCGTGCTTAGAAACTGACAACCCCAGTCCAAAAATAGAACTTAACACTCTAAAAAACGCTTTAATTTATTTAGTTTTTTCTCTTTTATTAAAGAAAATTTCAAAATAAATCTCGAATATTTGCTCAGTTCTATTATTAATTAGTTGTTCAATTTTTTCAAAATCCTCTTTATATTTTTCAAGATTTTTAGGATCTTTATCAGCGGGTTCAATTTTATAATAAAGACCTTTAGGCCTATCTTTTGGACAAAGACTTTCTAATTTACTTCCGTTTTTATCAACCGCGCCTTGAATCAAAACATCTTGTATATTTTGGCAGATTGGTTCAGAATTTTTATTTTGCTTTCTTGAATTAGTATCTTTATGAAGAAGTATTAAGTTTCCGATTTTTTGTACTATTTTATTATACTTTTCTTGGTAACTTTTGTCGTTATTTATCAAAAATCCTATATTATAATCCTTGCTAGGTTTTTGTGGAAAAAAGTGATCAACTGAAATAGGATCGTCTGTGTTATTGTATAAATTCGTTAATTGACTTGTAAATTCAGTCTCAAAATGTTTTTTATATTTTGGATGAATTTCTCCATTTTTTCTAAGGCTAATTCGCACTCTCAAAATAACATTTTTTTTTAAATTTTTATCATTTTTGCCTTCTTTATCTATGAAGTTTCTAAAATCATCAAGATTAGCTTCATCACTTTCGTTTGTTAGCGATTCTACTAATTTGTGATAAAGTTCTTTGTCATTTCTTAAAAAACTTGGATTATTTTTTTGCTGTGACATTATCGTATAGATTCGTTTTCTTAATGATTGACCACGAAAATTGCTGTAATAAATAATTTTAGACTTTTCAATTTGAAATAAAACAGAACTAAATAACTCTAAATTTGCTTTTTCCTTTGTCAAGTTTAGACCGTCATTAAAAATTTGAAATTCTTTTATTGCACTTTCGATTATTAATGAATAGGGGTTGTTAGCACCTTTTTTTGAAATCATATTGATTTGTAAATTTATAAAAGCTAGTTCATTTCTATGAATTGTGTCTTTAAATTTTTGGATTAAAACTTTTATGCCATCGTCATTTATATCTGTTTGATTTGATAAAACATTTATATGTCCGACATATCCATATTCAAAGACTAATATCTTTTTAACAAATGTTTGTAACGTTTCTTCAGTTAATGCCTTGTTATTTGTTCATTTATTTAATAAATTATCAAGTTTCTGATATAAAGAAAATAAATTATTTTCTGTATTTTGGGTATTAAATTCATCGTTAATAAAATATTGTTGATTTTGTAAAAATACGCCTAGTTTATCTTTATTTTCCTTTTTTCCGCCATGATAAAAATATTGTCTTATCAGTTTGACATATGGAATTTGTTCTTGTTGGGATTCTTCATTTACCCTTGAAGCAATTAAATCAACCACGTCAATTGGTTTTGATTGAACATTTATACTAATAAAAAGTTTTGCAAATTGCTTATCTTTAATTTCTGAAATTCTAATTAATGTTAATAAAACCTTATCCAAAATAAAATTTGTAAAGTCATTTATTCAGTCTACTGAGTTTTTATTAGTTTTAATTTCATATAATTTTTCTATAATTTTTTGTATATTTTTAGAAAAAATAGGGTCGTCAATTTTTTCATTATTTTCAATAAATTCTAGCAGAGGGGTATATTGGCTATTGTTTTTAGAAAAGTTGTTCAATATTTTGCTTATTGTTTGATAAATGCTCGCCTGTTCTAAAAATATATTTTCGTCAGGATGGCTTGTCATCTTTAGTATACTAATCAAAATTAAGAGAATAGAAACAGTTCTTTGCTGCCCATCAACAATTCAAAACCCTTCGCTTGCTTTTTTTTCTGCAAAAATAATCGTGTTTAAAAATAAAAAATTTTCCTTTGTATCAAACTCCTTGAAAATTAGGTCAAAAAAATTCGCTATTAGACGACTATCTCAAGTATAATTTCTTTGAAAAAAAGGTAAATAGATTTGGTACTCATGAAATTTTTGTAAATATTCTTGTACTGTTATTGTTTCTGAAGACACATTTTTGCTTTTTTCTCTGTCTGAATCAATATTAATATCATTTTTGATATAATTATTTTTTATTTCAGTTTTCATTATTTCATTAATTCAGCTTTTATTTATAGAAGTTTTACTTTTTATTGGTTCATCATTTTCGCTTACATCTTCATCTTCGTCTTCATCTTTCACTTCGACAACTTCAAATTCATCTTTCATATCAAGAACTTCGCTATTATTTTTATTTAGTTTTTCGTCTTTTATTTCTAAATCTTCTGTGTTAATGAATTTAGACTCATTATTTTTTATTTTACTGTTAACTACTAAATTTTGGGGATTATTAATTTCACCCTTTTCTAAAATTTCTATTGTTTTTTGTAGATAATTTTCTATTTTGCTTATGAGGATGTTTCTTTCTTGATCATTTTTTATATCTTCCATTATTGGTTTTCAAAAGCCACCGAAACTTTCAATAGCACCTTTTATAACAGTATCATTTTTACCACTGTTTTTTACTAAAATTTCTTTATATTTGCTATCAAGATACAAAGCATCAAATGATAAAAGTAAATTAAAACAAATTAAATTTAATTTTTTATCAATCGCTTTGCTTGCTTTTTTGAATGAAGATATATATTTTTCAAATGAATTTAAAGCGATATTTTTAATATGATTATGCCTAAAAGTTGAATTTCCATCTCATTCATCACGATTCTGTTTGTAAAAATTGACTAAATCCTTGGTAATCTTAAGCCTAATAAAAGGAGGATAATTTTTTTTATTTATAGATACAATTTTAAGACTTTCAAGTATGGCAACACGTTGTCAAAACGTTGACTTGGCTATGTGTTTTTCTCGCTTTCAATCTTTAGTAGTAATTTTTTTGTGCGCAAATTGTGAGCAAGGAACTATTTTATTAGTATGTTCCACTTTATAATCTAAATGCTTTTTGTTAATTATTTGGCCTAAATCTTCTATAAAAGGTTTGATATATATAAATATAGAAGTACCAATTTTTCATGGAATTAAGTTATTATTTTTTGCACTTTTTCCATTTTGATTAGCTTTTTTCTTCGCCATAATTCTCCTTGTCGATCTTATAAATTAAATTTATTAGCGCTTCTAAAATTGTTACTATAATAGAATTTCCTGGCTTGGCGATATAATGATTCTTTTGTTAATATATTTTTTGAAATTAAAGGTTCTAACTTTTCAAAGTCACTATTTTCAAAACCCATTAATGAAAAAGCTTCACGATTTGAGATAAATCGATAATTAAGTTTTTTTTCTAAATTATTTTCGAATTTAATAATCCCGGTATTTGGATTTCTGTCTTGCTTGGTTGTCAAGGTTCTAATAATAAAATTTTTTGAGTCATTAATTTTTTCAACCTTCTCGACCATCATAATTCGCGATGGAGTAGCATTAATTAAAAAGCCAGCATTTTCACTATTTTTTTCATCAAAGTTAAAAATTGATTGAAAAATTTGTTTCCTTTTATCAAAATCGGTTGAAATGTCCTGACCTAAATTTAAGATATATTTTTTAAATTCTAAGTCGTTGGCAAAAGGTGTTTTTATTTCTTTTAGAAAACTAATAGCAAAAACTCGATTTCTTTTTTGAATTGAACCAAAATTGAGTCCATTTAATGTTGCAGTAAAAGTTTTATAACCTTCTTTTTCCAAAGTTTCTTTTCACTTTTTATATTGATTAATAAATTTTTTTGATATTAAATTAGGCACATTTTCCATTAAAAGATACTTTGGCTTAACTTTCATTCCCTTGATTAGTGAATAAACATTTCAAATAAGAGAACTTGTTGAATTTTTATCAAAAATACCATTAGCACGGCCCATGTTAGCAATCGAAAGACCTTGACAAGGAAAAGAATAAGTGACAAAATCAGGCGCTAAGCGATTAATTTCTTCTACATTTAAATTTATAATTGAACCTAAATTATTGCTTTTTATAATCGAAGCCACAAGAATTTTTTTAAAAGTTAAATCTTTTCTTGTTATTTGTGAAGGTCTTTTTGAATCTAGCGACAATTCAAATTTTCTTAAAAAAAAATTTATTTTTTCTGGTGAACTAAGTTGATTTTTTTTTAAAATTTTATCAACATCAGACAAAACATTATGATGTATTTGAGCATATGTAATAATTGACCGAGCATCTCAATCAACTGTGGCAACAATTTCGAAAAATTTTTTCTTGCCTTTTTGAAAATTAGCGATAGCTTTTGCTTGCGCCCCAATTCCAGAAAAGGTTTCTAATACCTTAATCTTAGACATTAGAAATCCTTTTTGTTTGGGTTTTATTAATGTTAACTATATATATATATATATATATATATATATAGTTCCAAAATTAACAATTTTTATCATATTAGTAAATTATACACAGTATATTAACTTTTTTTGGAAAAATAGCCTAATATCAAATATTTTTTTTATTATGAACTAAAGTTGAGATGTTTATAATTTTGAAACTACAGATTTAATTTCTTGATAAGTATCTAAATCAATAAGTCTAAAAAACGGGGTTAATTTGCCGTTTTTTAATTTTTTACCCTATACAAACCAACAATTTTGTTTTTGTAAAATAGAGGAGAACCTGACGAACCTTGCGTGTAGCTGATATCTTGAATAAAAACATTTTCTTTAGCCAATTCAACAGCTTTGTAATTTAAATAAAATAATGTTTTTAATGTTTTAGGCTTAAAATCTTCGTTTAATTGCGTGAGAAAACCTAGGGCTTATAATACTAAAATATGAGTAAAATAAGGATTTTTTTAAGCATTTGATGTTTGTATAATTCTTATATTTTTATGGTATAATAAATTATACAATTTTCTATAACGGGGGAAAATTAGGGTAAATTAATTAATATTCATAAGCGTATATTAAAAAAAGGCTAAATATTCATTATTTGATTAATTTAAAAATGAACAGAAAATTTAATTATGATAATTCCATAAAATTTATATCTCTTTTTTTATTGTCGATTTTTAAAACAATAATTTTGATTGTAGGTGTTATTTTAACTAGTATTAGCGGTGTTGATGGCGAACAAACAATTGGATCAGATTCGGCAACACCAATTGGAAGATTAAAAAATACAATAAGTTTTATATTTGGATTATTGTTTCTTGCCTCATTGGGTTTGCGTATCTTTTTTGCTTGAAAATTAAGGGATGATGAAGTCTTTAGACAAACTGGGCTAGATGTTAAGCAATATTCGATTGGTTTTGCGCTTATTCCTTTAATTACTTCAATTTTATTAATTACTAAGTCACTTAGAGACAAAATTTCAATTGGTAATGATTGAACTACAAGGCAATTAATACTTAAATGAAAAATCATTAATTTTATTAAGGATTTGGTTGTTCTTCTTTGACTTTCATCGATTGTACTTGCTATTGTTTCCTTAATTCTTCGCTCTGCTACAGATAATACAATGTTTGAAGAATTTAATGAAGTTGTTATTATAACAATCTTTATTGGGATTTTCTATTTTTTAATTCCATTTTATTTTTTGGCTTCCTATTCTCTTAAAATATATAGATTAATCAACAAAAGAGAAAAAACTTATTGGGAATCAGCTAGTTACGTTTTTTTCATGCCATTTTTTTACTTCAATGCTTGAAAAAATGTTTTGAGACTTTCTAAAAAATTAAAAATTGCAGAAAATACACTAGCAAGTCAAAATGAAGTAGAAACACAAGTAATTAATAACAAAATTAGTCGACAATTTTATCAATTTACAATTGTAAAAAATATATTCTATTTAATTTTTCTTATAGTTTTTACAGTAACAATGTGGCTAGCTATAACTAAAAATGAAATTTTTCGTAACACTGGTGTTAGTCTAATTTTCTTTACTTTATTTAATATTTCAACTATGACTTACCTTATATACATTGGACCTCGTTATTTAGCAGATTCTGTTAACATGCATTCCAAACGAGCTTGACTAATTTTATATATTTTAGACATTTTTGTTCCTACAGTTTCTATTTATAACCTAATAAAGTATAAGCAAAACAAGACTATTTTAGTTTAATTCTTATCATAATTTCATATCCTACTATTAATTTTTTATTAAGGAATTGTAAAAAATTATCTTATTTTAAAATACCTTTTTACATATACTGGTTTTACAAACTTAGCGTTTAGACAAATTATACTAACTAACCAACTAAAAAATATCAAATTACCCACCCGGTAAATTTAAAAATAATTGAAATATGACCAATTTAATTAATCTAATAAAAGAAAAAAAATTGAATGATAAAAATTCTAGAAAATTTTGAATTTTGTTTGTTTTGTCAATAATTAAAACAATGTTTTTTCTTTTGTTATTTGTTTTATATAGTAGTTCATATGAACATACCCCTAGATTTAGTCCTAGACTGAGTTCACATAGAGAAAATAATATTGACCTAGACTCTTTAATTGGAAAAGTATCCACGACGATACTTTTAATAGCTATTTTTTTGTTTTTCATTTCATTATTTTTTCGGATTTCTTTAGCTTGAAATTTAAGGGATGATAAAATTCTTAAACAATCTGGTATAAATCTTAAACAATTTTCAAATGCTTTTTTACTTTTCCCTTTAATTATGTCGATTTTATTAATTAACAACTCGTTTAGTCCAAAAAATACAATTGCCAATCATTGAACTACCAGACAACTAATAACTAAATGGAAAATTATTAATCGTTTTGTTTTATTAACTCTATTTTTTACCATATTATTGGCTATAATTTTTACATATGGGTTATCCTCTAGTGGTATTAGGCAAATCGATAATAATTTTATTAGAAATTTTGCAGATGTTCTACGGGCAATATTTGCTTTTACATTTTGGTTTGCGTGAATTTTACTTTTTTCATTAGCTTCTCATTTGTTCAAAATATATAAATCAATTGATAAAACTGAAGAGTCAAATCAAACATCCACTATTTTAGCTTTTTTTGCGAGTTTTTTGGGACGCTACGGTCGGTTGTTTTACAGAAACACCAAAACTGTAAGTTTTGATTCGAACATATCGCTTATAGAAAAAGAATTAGAAACAAAAGAAGAAATAATCACAGAAGAATCCAAAACCAAAACTAATTGAGAATTTTACAAATTCTCAATTATCAAAAATATATTTCATTTTATTTTTATTATCCTTTTTATGATAGCAGCCATAGTTTTACTAGTTGTACCTACTGATCAACTTATTGGTCAAAAAGTGAGTATTGGCATTTTGTTTGGTTTATTTAGTATTGCATTTTCACTTTATTTTTTTTACATAGTACCGCGTTATATTGCAAATTTTTCAAGTCTAACAAAAAATGGTTTTTATATAATTTTGTATATCTTAGACATTTTTGTTCCTATAGTTTCAATTTATAACCTGATAAAATATAAGCAAAATAAGACTATTTTAGTTTAAATTTTAGTTTTTTTGTTTTAATTAATTAGAATAAAATTCAGACAGGCATTGGTGAGCCTGTCTGAATTTCTAATATTTCGAGTTTCCTAGTTTGATGATGTAATCTTAAAAAAGTGTGCTGGTTTAGTTTATTCACCTTTTTATTTTAATTTTAAAAAAAAATTTTTGTCTTATGTATTACAAAAAATTAATCAAGAGAATCTTCAATAATTTCTTTTTCTGACTTTGAAATAAATGATCTAAGCATAATAAGATAAATTATACTAATTAAAGGAATAAAAATTGCAACAATAGAAAGTCCAAAAATTAGCTTAAACTTTGAAATAAAGTGAGGATTTTTTAGGTTCATTCGCATTGGTAGATCATTTAATTTAAAAGGGGAAATAATTAATAAAATTCAATAAACAAATGCTAATACACACCAAAAACCAAACATTACAAGTACAAACGTAGCTGCTTCTAAAATTGCTGAGAAAGCTTTTTTAGCATCTTCTGGGTCAGTGCTGCTCTGACCTGCACCAATAGCACCTCCAGCAAAAAGTAAAATAAGTGTTATAACACCTAAAGCAAATTTAACTATACGAATAATTAATAATATATTTGCTCATGATTTAGTTGATTTTAATAATTGAGCGGTATTGTTTTGATAAGCCATCTATATCCTCCTGGAAAAATTGTATATTATATATGGAAATTTATACTAAAAAATTATTTTTGCACTATAATCATACAAGAAATTATTCTAATTATGAAAAATAATGCACAAATAAATAATTATATATATTATATTATAAAATGAATTGCCAAGACTAAAAAAACAAATAAAAAAGGCGTGATTTTTTGTATTTCTGGTGGAGTTGGCTCTGCACTTGTTTCATTTTTAGGAAAAAAAGCTTTCCCTAATTCGCATTTAGGTCTTATTATGCCTATTCGTGATATGAGCAGCGACAAAACTGATATTGACCAATTAGTCAAAAAATTTGAAATTTCCACTAAGGAAATTAACTTAAGTTCAACTTTACAAAACTTAAAAGACTTGTTTAGTCTTAAAAACCAACTGGCAAAAATCATAAAAAAAATATAACTACTATTTAAACTCAATGCAAATAGAAAACTCGTTTTTATTTACATTGAGCCTAAAAAAATATATGAAGTTTTGAAAGAACAATAACTAAAAGCCCTAAATTTATATAGATTTCTAAACGGATAAATTTAAGGCATTCCATCATATTTAAAAACATAATGGATAATTCGCATTTGCTGATTTTTTATGGCAAAAACATAACTAATCCCTCTTAATTCAATACAAAATTTATTAATTTATTCTTAAGTGAGTTTAATTATAACAGAATTTTTTTCTAGGCCAAGCATTTTTTTTTTTTTTTTTTTACAATGGCTTAATTTTAAAATAATAAAAATTAAGGTTTTAGCGCCAAAAAACGCGGATTTTAAACTAGGACAAGAAAAATTAACACTAACGTGTTGGCTTTTTTGTTCGAGTTTATGGAGAAAGCTAACACGCAAAGTGTTAGCTCCTAAATCGAAGATAAAAATGCAACGTATAGTATAATAATATTATACTTGCATTTTTTTATTTTTGGAGTATCATGGAAAAAAGAAAATTTAAACATTTTAGTTTTGAAGATTTAGTAAAAATTGAGTTTTTATTGCAGCAGAACAAAAGTATTAGATTTATTGCTAGGCAACTCAATGTTGCACCCTCAACTGTATCAAGAGAAATTAAAAGAAATCTAAATGAATATGGAATTTATGAAGCTAATTTGGCAATAACAAAAAGGCGAAAAAGATATTATCATAGGTATTATTTTAGATTTGTTGTGTTAGGAAAATATGAGGAATTTAGCAAAATTTTTGCAATAAAATATGACAAAAAAGTCCATGGAGTTAAAGCGACATATTTTTATATAGCAGAAAATTTCCCGAACATTGAAAGGCCATCTTTAAAGACTGTTTTTAACTGAATCAAAACTAATAAATGGGTATTAGTTAGGAGTGACAGACTCAGAAAATATTACAAAAAAGGTGGAAAAAGAACCAGAAATGCCGTGCAAAGATTAGTTCCAGAAGGTTATGTAAAACCCATTTGAGCACGTGATAAATCCATAGATTCTAGGCAAGATTTTGGACATTGAGAGCTAGATTTAGTAGTTGGGAAAAAGGCCAGCGGACATGATAATATCCTAACTTTAGTAGAAAGAAAAACTAGAAAATTATTTGCTAAAAAAGTGCGAAATAAAAATCCTAGAGCCATCAATAAAGCCATCAAAGATCTTGCAAATGAAAATAATTTACATATCAAAACTATCACTTGCGACAATGGAATTGAATTTGAGGAAATTGCGATATTGGCATATTGATTAAAAGTAATAATTTATAAAGCAGAACCATATGCTTCATTTCAAAGAGGTTCTAATGAGCATGCAAACGGATTAATTAGAAGATTTTATCCAAAAGGTTTTGATTTCAACCTAATTAGTGATGATGATTTACAAAATACAATCAGTAAAATTAACTCAATGCCTAGGGAAATTTTTAATTGAAAATCCGCTTTAGAGGTCTTTAATGATAACTTAGTTATTTAAGATTTAAAAAAATCGCCGTTTGGCGATTTCAAAAATATCTATGTGTTGCATTTATATTTTTAATTTGGGAGCTAACACGCAAAGTGTTAGCTTTTTTAAATTTTCAAATGCAACAAAGGGAGAATAGTAATGTCAAGACACTTTAAAAAAGACGAGTTTGATATGATTTATAAAATTTATAATGAATTTGGATTAAAACAAACAATAAATTATATAAATGATATTTCGCCAGATACAAATTTTATAACCAGAAGTCAACTAGTTCGAAGAATCAAAAAAATTATTAGGTATTATAATAATGGTATGCAAGATCAATTATTAGATAAAAAGGGTGCAAGAAGAAAGCCAGGGAGTGGCAAACCTAAAAAACAAATTGAACCCGATTGAAACGAATTTACAAAAGAAGAATTAATAGAAATAGCTAAGAGATATTACGAAACCAACAAAGATAAATCAAAATCAGGAAAACTTAGTGAAGCCAAAACACTAAATATTCCCTACAGCAAATCTGCAAAAATTTTTAATGTATGCAGACAATCAGTGGCAAAATCTAAAACTAGAGTTATAAAAGTAAAAGAGCACGAAAATGACGCAATAATTAAAAAATCCTTTCTTGATAACAAAGGTAGATATGGTCGCTTAAGGTTGAGTGCTTATATTTATATAAAATATAATATTAACATTCACCCTCGAAGTCTTGGAAGACATTTAAATAGATTGAATTTAGTATGCAAAATTAGAAAAAAAAGAAGAAAGAGCGAAATTAAGAATACCAAATTCGCACTGCCGGATATTGTTAAACGCGACTACAATGATAAATTAAATAGAAATATTTTTGCTACTGATGTTACATATATAAAAGCTCCCAGAGATGTTAAGGAAAGCCACGTATTTTTGTCTGTAATAATTGAGCATAAAACTAAAAAAATCAGAGATTTTAAATTATCTGTAAGCAATGATCTTAATTTAGTTATGAACAATATAAAGACATTTAGGTCTATTGATAAAGATTTTGTTATTCATTCAGACCATGGATTTCAATACACTTCAAAAATCTATATTGACAAAATAAATAAAATGGGAGGAACTGTTTCGTTGTCTCGTATAGGAAATTCATTAGATAATAGGGAGGCTGAATACTGATTTTCAATTATAAAAAGTGAATGCTTAAACGAGTTAGATTACAGTAAAATAACTTTAGAAGATCTGAAAAAAATAATTGCAGATTATATATTTTGATACAACAACTATAGAATTCAATCGATTTTAAATTGAAAAACACCACAGCAATATGCTATGATGTTATAATAATATTAAACTGTTAATTTTTCTTGTCCTAGTTTAAACCGGATGCTTTTTTGAAATTACCTTATCAAACTGGGAAACTCAGGTTTCAATTTGTAACCTAATAAAATATAGACAAAACAAGACTATTTTAGTTTAAATTTTAGTATTTTTTTGTTTTAATTATCAGAATAAAATTCAGACAGGCTAGCTAACCTGTCTGAATTTCTAATATTAATTTAACTTTAGAGAGTTTTATAAACCAAATTTTTTAAAGTTTATTTTAAATTTACTTATTTTGTAAAAATTTTAAAACTTTTTCAAATAAATAATCAACATTGAAACCTTTTAATTCATAAACAATGTCTCCTGGAGCTGACTCGCCAAAGCCACTAGCAAAATGTCCAGAAAATTTTTGGACAGTAGCTAATTTAAATCACAAAGGATCATTTGAAGCCTCAATGGCAAAAATAGGCAACTTTTCTAATTCTAATTTTTTAATCAGTAGTGAATTTTCAACTAAATTTTGTAAAATTGGAACTGAAATCAAATTAGCAAAAATTTGATTTTGCCCTAATTTATCAATTAGCTTTTTGGCAAGCCCAACCTCTGAGCCAGAGGCGAGTATATTTATTTTAGCTGATTCAGTTTTTTGAATATAGTAAGCTGAGTCAATTTTTTCAAGATTTTTGTTGCAAGACTCCAAAGGTTGTCTTGTTGAGATAATTGCAACTGGTTGATTTTTTGAATTTAGGCCGTAGTTAAAGGCAAAAATTGTTTCAAATTCATCACAAGGCCGAATTACTAAAAAATTTGGGATTGATCTTAGCATTGCCAGTTGCTCAACAGGCTGGTGGGTCGGCCCATCGCCGCCGACTTGATAAGAGTCATGGGAAAAAATGTAAATTGGCCCAAGATTCATTAAGCCAGCAAGACGCAAAGCTGGTTTTGCATAGTCACTAAAAACTAAAAAAGTCGAACAAATTGTATAAAAATTAGCATAAAGTGAAATTCCGTTGTTAATTGCGGCCATTGCAAACTCACGAATTCCGTAGTCAATTAGTTTTTGACCGCTAAATTTAGTTTTAGTTGCAACCCCTAGGTCAGCAGATCCACCTAAAACAAGTAAGTCACTTTTGTCAATTTTTTGGATAATTTGCTCAACATAATCCCGAATTGCTAAGTTATTTTTAGCAAAAGTTAGTCCTGCTAAATTAAAAAGTTCTTTATTTTTAAGGAAGTTTTCAAATCTTTGTCCAAGAAGTGGATATTTTTGTTTATAAATACTAAAATTTTTTTCTCAGTCTAAGTATTTTTGATTTTTTGGCTCTAATAAATCAGTGCCTATTTCATAGGCTTTTTGGTCGTATTGAAAAGGATCAAGCTTCTCTAGTCCCAAATTAGCTTTGAATTCATAGCTTTTTTTAGCACTGATTGATCCATGATGACCTTTGTTTGAATTGGCAAATTCTGTTCCAAAGGCAATAATAGTTGGAACTTGGATATAAACAGGTCTGTCCGATTTTCTTGCTTTTTCAAGGGCTAAATTGATATTTTCAACTTGATTATCTTTTAAAATAATTGCATCAAAGCCCATTGATTTAAAAAAATTGGCAAAATCAAGATTATTAACTTGAACAGCGCTTGTATCAATTTGAATGTTGTTAAAATCGTGGACAATTATTAATTTTGACAGTTTATTTGTGCCGGCAAAAGCTAGGGCTTCTAAGGCAACACCTTCTTGAAAATCGCCATCGCCACATAAGACATAAGTAAAATGGTCAATAATTTTTAAATCATTTTGATTAAATTTTTGTCCCAGTCTTTTTTCGGCAAGTGCCATCCCGACAGCCATTGCCACTCCTTGGCCTAGCGGTCCAGTTGAGGCATCAATATATTCTAATTTATCAACCTCGGGGTGAGATGGCGTTTTTGAATTTAGTTGTTTATGATTTTTAATATCTTCAAGGGAGATTAGACCCATTAAATGATAAAGACTATAGAGTCCCATTGAACCATGGCCTGCTGATAAAACAAAGCGATCGCGATTAATTCACTTTGGATTTAGCGGGCTAAAATTTAAATTTTGACCAATTAGGCTATAAAAAATTTCGCTTGCCCCAAGGGCCATACCAATATGACCACCGCCAGCATTATTAATTGAATCAAGGGCAATTGTGCGCATTGTTGCTAAAAAAAGCTTTAAATTAGGCAGTTTTTGCTCGTTTTCCATGGTATTTTTTGATAACTCCGTCGATAATAAAAATCAAATAAACTAAAATGCTAAAAGCTAGAATTACATATTTTCCAACTTTAGGAATTAGCCCAAGAATTCCGGGAATATAGCCAATAAAATAGTCTGTATCGCCTCAGTTAAGACTAATTAGCGATTGTTTTGTGGCTCCGCCGGCGGTAATTAAATCACCAAGTGAGTTTGTCTCAAGCGGTGTTCAATTTCCAAGGGCAAAAAACACCGGAATAAATGTAATAATTAGTCCGCCAACAAAAGGTCCAATAATAGCCCCTCAGATTCCACCTTTTACGTTGCCAAAAACACCAGAAGTTGCCCCTAAAAAGAAATGTGGAACTAGTCCTGGAAGAATTATTGCCGGAATTAGAGCGCCATAGCCAAGTCCTAGTGTAATAAAAAGTCCAATTATTCCTGCTAAAAAAGAGGAAATAAAGCCAATAATAATTGCATTTGGCGCATAAGGAAAAACTACCGGACAGTCAACGGCAACTTTGGCATTTTTAATCAACTTGTCCGAAAAACCTTTAAACATCGGCACTAATTCGCCAACAAATAGCCTAACTCCGGCAAGAATAATTTCAACTCCGGCAGTAAAAGTAAAGGCCGAAATTATCATAGTTACAACTCAGTTTTTTGAAGATAAAATCTCAATTACATTAGCATCAGCAACTGCGTCAAACCGACCTAATTCATAAAGAATTCCTGCGGGTAAAAAGGCAAAAATGTAAAAAAGAAAAACAGTTAGCGAAATTGAAACTAGTGTGTTTCGAAAAAAATAAAGTGACTGGGGAAATTTAATTTCTTCTGTTGAGAGCAGACTTTTTTTGGAAATTTTAGCAATTGACTCGCCAATTAGACCAGAAAGGGCATAACCAAATCCGCCGGTGTGGCCTAGGGCAATTTCGTTTGTTCCGGTAATTTGGCGCATATATCTTTGTTGAGCTGCAGGCGAAATTACCATATAAAGGGCTAAAATACTTGCTCCGGCAATTAGTGCCATTGCAAAATCTGCTGAACTATTTTGAAAATCAAAGCCAGAAGTGTACATAACAGCGGCCAGCATTAAAGAAGAATAATAAAGAACATGACCTGAAAGATAGACATATTTTAGTCTTGAAAAAGTTGCCAGAATAATGTTTAAAAGCATCGCAATAACCATAATTAGCGATCCTAAAGTTGCAATACTTGGCAAACTCTGGGCTAGCGCGCCGGCAAAAGCATCATTATTTGGAATAACTCCGCTTAGATTATAAACTCTTTGGAAAAGCGGCTGGAATGAATTTAGCGAGCTAACTAAAACACCAGCACCGCCACCTAAAATAATAAAACCAACACTTACTTTAAAAGAACTAACAATAATTTGTGAGACTTTTTTGCGCATTGCAACAGCGCCAATTAGTGTAAAAAGTCCAACTAGCAGAGCTGGTGTGCCGACAAAGTCTTTTAGAAAACCTAAAAGTCAAAGACCGAAATTCATCAGTTATCCTTTCATATTAGTTTAGTTTTAAGGCTATTTTTAGTTTGGATTCAAGTTCTTCTTTTGATAAAATGTTAGTTAAAATTACCATTTTTTCTTTATCAAAATCAAGACTCGGGGCAACATCAGCGCCAATAACTACTAAATCAACCCCGCGGGAATTAAAACTGGAAATATTAGTGTGTTCAACTGAATCATAATTGACATTTAATTTATCAAGCACAAATTTTACATTCATCTCTAATAATAAAGATGAACCTAGTCCTGAACCACAAACGCATTTAATGTTCATTTTTTATACCTCGGTATTTATTAATAATTTGATAAAATTCTTTAATTGTTCTAGAAGCATAAATTTCTTTTTTGAAATCTGAATTACCAAAAAAGAGGCCAAATTCTTGAATTAATTCAATATGGTCATCAGAATTTGACGCAGACAAAGTAATAATAATTTTTGCTTTTTTATCTTTTTGGTTGTTAAAAGTGATCATTTCATTTAAGACTAAAATTGAAGTTCCAACTTCTAGACAATAATCGCCAACTGGCGCATGCAAAAGTGCCACACCTTCTTCAAGTACATAATAGGCACCGAATTTTGCTGTTTGTTCCATG
The DNA here is from genome assembly GCF_024758565.1 of Mesomycoplasma ovipneumoniae. NCBI lineage: Bacteria > Bacillati > Mycoplasmatota > Mycoplasmoidales > Metamycoplasmataceae > Mesomycoplasma > Mesomycoplasma ovipneumoniae. Next base: position 888,763 of record NZ_CP079199.1, on the reverse strand, counting down.
ATTGCTTTTTCAAGACCAAAAGTTGCTTTTTTATTTTCAACTAAGACCCTTACGCCCTCATGAACTGCTTGTTTTCAGTTTTGAATTTTGCAAAATTTAGTCATTTTTTCGTTAAAAAGTTCCATTATTTCCTCCTGTATTGACAAAAGCGAGTGTCATAAATAATGCAAAAGCAAGTAAAAGAACGCCAATAAAGGCAAAAAAGACAATTCAGCCAGCTTTTGTTGTTGTTTTTGTTTGAATTTCTTTTGGTTTTGGCATTGATTTGATGTAAAAAAATTTATTTGGATTATTTTTTAAAATAATTGCCTCATTTTTGGACTTTTGCAGTAATTTTTCCAGTTCAATTTCGCTTTTATTTTCAAGCTGAGACATTTCAAAGTCATATAATTCAACAAGTTGTTTTTTTAATTCTTTTTTTCTCATTATTTCCCCAATGCGTTAAATTTGTTGATAAAATTCTGTAATAAAAACGGATAAAACAAAAAATACTTCTTTAAAAATGCCAGTTTTTTATATTTAAAATATGAATTTACCATCTTAAATTCGTCCTTTTCTAATTTTGTCAGTAAAATTTGCTTTGATTCTTTATAGGATTGTGAATAAATTTTTTGATTTAGAAAAAAATCCAAAAATACCACAAAAATAGTTAAAATCAAAAAACACAAACTAACAATTAAATAGCTTAAAAATGCAAATAAAAAACTCAAATGAAAATTTATAAGAAAACTGGAAAAAAGAAACATATCAATTTGCAATGATTTTTTGCTCTTTAGGAGATAAAAATTATAGAAATAAAGCAAATTAACTACGCCATAAATGTTATTTTCTAAATAAAAATTAGGAATTTTGATTATTTTTTGGCTAATTCAAATTGGTTTTAAGAAAAAATCTTTAATTAATAAAATTGTGAATTTTTGCTGATATTTACTAATAAAGTCTTGTTTTATCGTTTCAAGATCAAGTTTAATTGGAATTTTTAGCTTAGAATATTTAATTTTTAGATTGACTCTGTAGATAAAAAAGATAAAAAGTTGAACAAGGAAAAAAATAATTCAAACAGCTAAAATGTACCAAGACAGATTTTTAAGCATTTTTCTCCTTGTTAAAGTGATTAATTGAGCTAAAATAATCAATTATTTTTTTGGGAACATAAATTTTTTGACTATTTTGTCTTAGTTTTTTTATAACCTCGCCTTGGCTTCAAATTTCAAATCTAGTTTTGTTATCAATTTGGTTAAAATCAATCCGATCATCAACTAAAATGACAATTTTTGAATTAGAAAATTTCTTATCTAATAATTTAAAAAGTGACTCAAATTGGCTTTTGGAAAAGTAATTTTGCTTTAAAATCTTACCTTTTTTCAAAAAACTAATGTTTTCATCAATTATTATTTTATCAATACCAACTTGATAATTGATAATATTAGAAACGAAAAAAAGGTTTGATTCATTGACAATAAGACCAGGCAAAACTGAATAATTTAGTTTTGAAAAACGATTTTTTAAGAGCAAATTTGTCATAACTTTTACATCCGCAGAGGCATTTATAATTTCAAGTGCATCAATTGTAAATTTTTCTACCGAAATTAGTTTTTGTTGCGATATTTTTTCAGGGGTTTTTTCAAATAATCTTTTGAAAATGAAAAAAATCAAAATAAGAAACAGCAACCCAACCGTTGAATACAAAACAATATTAATTAAGGGCATTTTTTTGATTTCCTCAAAGTCTAGAGAATTCAGAAAAATTTGGATATGAAAAAATTATGCTACCTCCTATTGCAACATCAACTTTTCATTTTTCAAACTCAATTCAATTTTCCTTGCGCAATCCTCCATCAGTGTAAATTTTAATTTTTTTATTTATCGAGCGAATTTGCTCAATTTTTGAAAAAAGTTGCTGATTTAAAGGCTCGCCAACTCCGCCAATTTTATCTATTGTCATTAATAAAATAACCTTTGAACAAGAAATTATTTCACTAAAGTCTTGAATTTTTTGATTGGCCTGAATCATTAAGCCAAAATTTATATTCGAATAAAGCTGATTTAGCCGTTCAAAATCAGTTTTTGAAACTTGTTCAGCTGGTAAAAAAATTGTTTTAAAACCTATTTGAACTAATTTTTCAACTTTTTCAAGCGAATTTTTGCACATTAAATGTGCATCAAATTCAATATTAGGGAATAATTTTATTAAATAATTTGCAATTTGGTAGTTTAGTCCAAAATTTGGAGCATAAATTTGATCAACAAAATCAATATGGCTGTATTTTAAGCCGTTATTTTGCAGTTTTGTTAAAATTTTAATCACTTTAAAAATGTTAAGTGCGCTAATGCTTTGTGAGTATTCCAACATTAAACCCCATTCACGATTTTTGTAGTTAATTAAATTTTACTTTTTTTTTTTTTTTTGTTAGCATTTTTAAAATTTTTTTCATTCTAACCAAAAAAAATTAAAAAATCATTTGTTTTCTACAAAAAACAGGAAATAATGTTTAAATTAGTATATTAATTTTTGGCACTTTCAAAAAAGGTGTGACAAAATGAAACAATACAAATTTACAGCCAAAAACTAAGGGTTTATAATGCAAAATAGCTGTAAAAATAAGGATTTTTTTGACTTTTCATATTTGTGTAATTCTTATATTTCTATGTTACAATTATGTATAATTATTTAATTTTTTTGGGGGAAAATTATGAAACAATTTCTTTTGCTAAAGAAAGTTAGTGCTAGTCTAGTTTTCCTATCATTATCACCAATAGTTATTATCACAGCTTGTAAAAGTGAAGTGGATAAAAAGCCTACTACTTCTAAGAATGAAGAATCTAAAAATGATTCTAAAAAAGATGCTGAAAATGCTTCTAAGAATGATTCTTCTAAGAATGATTCTACGAATGAAGATTCTAAAAATGAAGCTAAAAAAGATGCTTCTAAAAATGAAGAAGCAAAAAATGATGCAGATAATCAAGAACAAGTTATCCCAAGACAAGATAATAATTCAAACCAAGAAAGCACAGAACAAAATATTAATGTCTCTACTATTTTTGAAGATAAAACCTTTTTAGTAAATAAACAAGCTGAAATTGATAGTGTTTCTTCAAAAATAAATGGATCAAAAATTGAATTTAAAAATATAAATTCTGCAAATTTATATCATTTCAACAATCAAGGCAAATATGTAAAGCTACTTTCAGTTGATAATGTAGATTCTGATTTAAAAAACTATAAAATCAAATTAAATTCAGAAGATTTGCTAAAAAATGTGTGATTGAATGTAAAAGCTGTTGAAGATGAAGGTAATTATTATAAATTTGCTGGTGAATTTAGCCAAAATTTCATAAATATTTTAAATAATGGAACAGTTAGTTCTACTTTTGATATTTATATTCCTAAAACTAAAAATGCAACAGGTTTAATCACGACTTTTGAACAATTAATTAGTGAAATTAGTGCAAATCCCTCGGGAAATTTTAAATTAGCAAATGATATTTCTGCAGAAAATACAGAAATAGGTTTCAATGCCAAATCCTATTTAGAAAATGTTTATTTTTCTGGAACTTTAGAAAGTGTAGAAGACAAAAATTTTACTATTTACGATTTAAAAAAGCCGCTTTTTGACAATTTAAATAATGCAATAATACAAAATATTAATTTTAAAAATCTCAAAATTAAGTCATTAAATAATTCACAAAACGAAATTGGGGCCATCGCAAATTTTTCATCGGGTTCAACAGTTAATAACGTTCATCTTTTTGGCGATATTAAAGGTCCAAAAATGGTAGGCGGAATTATCGGTGTGCTGGATAATAATTCTATTATGAAAAACTCAAGTTTTCATGGAAATGTTTATTCTTCCCAATCTGCCGGCGGCCTTAGCGGAATAGTAATAAGAGGAAGTTCAATTGAGAATTCTTATGCAAATATAAACATCACCTCTAAATTAATAAATTCCGATAAACTTGGCGGAATTGTTGGCGAGTTAGGCCAAAATTCATCCTTAAAAAACATTGTAATTGAAGGAAATGTTTTAAATAATGGCCCTGATGAATTTGCTAATTCTGGCGGACTAATCGGTTTGGTTTCCACAAATGGAACCAAGGATCACCCTGATACTGGAAGTGTTGAAAATATTTATGCAAAGATAAATTTTTTCAATGCAAAACCAATTTTTGGTAACTTTTATGAATCAAGTTTTTTTGACTATCAAAAATTGTTTAAAAATATAAACTTTGTTAATAATTCTGTTAATGAAAGTTTTTCTTGACTCAATATAATAAATGAAAATACTTTTAATGAAGTTGCAAAAAAATGGAAAAATTTAAATAATCAAAATATTAAGCTAAAAACTTTAAATTTTTCGTATTTAAAAGGATATCAGTCTGATTTTAGCATTGCTTATTCAAATTTTGCAAAACTTTTGCCGTTTTATGATCGTTATACAATAATGAATTATGCCCATAAAGTTGATAAAAATTCTAACCTTTACAGAAAAAATTTACTTGGATTTGAATTTTATGACAATCAAAATTTAGTAAAAAATCTTGCCAGCGAAAAATCAAAGGTCAACAAACTAAGAATTTACTTTGGCGATGGCCAAAAAGAAGATTTCAAAATAGATAGTTTTAACCAAAACACTGACGGAATTATTGACTTTTCTTTTGAAAATAACGGCGTTAAACTTATTGTGCATCCAAATATTTTAATATCTGATAAAAAAACTGAATTAGTTTCTGGTTTAATAAGTCTTTTAAAAAATATTAATTTATCTGATAATTCAATTTTTGATACACAAAATAATTTTGTTGACAATAGTCCAATAAAAGAACAACTTTTTATTGACCAACATGAGACTGAAGTTAAAAATGACTTGGAAAATATAATTAATTCAGTTTCAAATAATATTGATATTTTTGATTTAAATGACTCTAAATTTACTGAATTTTATAAAAAAGAATTAGAAAAAGAAAAAAATTCTATCTATATTGGTCTAAATTATCTGCACCGTTGATACTCAATTTGGGATTTTAAAGATAAATTATTGTACTCTCTAGGAATTTATGGAAAATCAAATGATAGTCTATCATTGTTAAAAGACATTGGAAAATTGGACTTTATTAATCTAAAAGCTGACAAAACTGCAAATGGTTATCGCGATGTTTTTACAAAATATTTAAAACCAAATTCAGTTGGTGATTTTATTGAATATAATTATAATTTATTTAAGCAAGAAGGCCAAACTATCGACAAATATTTTGATTCACTGACAAAAGCTTATATTATAAAAGTCGAAAGTAAATCCGATACATCAGTAAATAAGCCAATGATCGAAAGATTCAAACAAGAAGAACAAGCTAATAAACTTTTGCCACTTTTGACTGTAAAAGACCCAAATACTCTTTGATTTATTTTTACAACAAATAGCAATATTTCAGGATTATTTTCCAAATATTTTTCTTCAAGTGAATCATTAAAACCACAAATCAGAGAATTTGCTGAGGCGGCTCAAGGTTACTATGATGTTTTATACCGAATTTTAAATGAAAAATCAAAAAAAACTATGCAAAATCATATAGTTGATGTTTATGATACTTTTGGTCCAAAAAATGAACCTGGCGTTAAAGCTTATTCTTTGCCTGTTGGTCATTGATTATCATTAAGAAATAAGAATTATGCTGCTTTTGTTCCGAGTGGAAATAAAAAACTTATGTATTTTGATGGGACAAAAATATTAACAAAATACGCAAAATCGATATTTTCACATGAAAGTACTCATGCTTTTGATAATGATATTTTGCTTGACGGATATGGAAAACGATTTGGTCATCGGGCTGAATCTTTTGCGCGAGGAATGTTTCAGGCACCTTACGGTGGCGGAGATGGAGATTTAGCCTTTAATTTTATTGAAAAATACGGAGGTGGTCAGCAATTAGTCCGTAATTCAAGTCCAGAAAGATTTAGTAATTTAGCTGATTTGGAAAAATACTATAAAAATTTGTTTGACTTAATTTATGTTTTAGACTTAGCGCAAGCTGAGGCAATAATTGCCAAAAAGTCATCAAACACTGATGATTACAGAAAAATCCAACTCGGAAGTGGTGGTTTTACAAAAAATGATATTTTATCTAGAGTCCAAAGTTCTGAATTTAACTCGATAAATTCAATTGATGATTTAGTTGACAAAAATATTGTTGGCGCGAATGTTTCAGGAGACTTGGTTACATCATTTGGACATAATAATTACTATACAGTAAATTTCTTTAACCCATATTTTGGAATACTTGAAAATACAGAGGGGGTCTCTGGTGGGCTCAATTTTAGAAGGGTTGCATTTGAACTTCTTGCCGAAAAAGGTTATTATGGCGGAATGATTCCTTATATTTCTGCCAAATCAAATAAACAAACTAATGTGCCAGAAGGACTTGTCAAAGGTAGTGATACTCATGTTTTAAAAATGATTTTCGGTGATAAATACAAATCTTTTAGTGATTTTAAAAAAGATATGTATAGACAAAGGAAAAATAAACTCAATAAATTAAAGCCATTTAGTTTTGATTTTAATAGTCAAAAGTACGAAATAAAATCTTTTGAAGACTTAAAAAAAGTTTTTATTGATAATTTTGATTTAATAACCACAATAAGAGTTAGAATTCATGTTGCCGTGAATAAGGAAACCAACGAGTATCGCAAATCAATATTTAATGACTAATTAGAAGTGTTAACTAAAATTAAACCAGGACAAAAAAATTAACACTAAGCTGTTGGCTTTTTGTCCTGGTTTATTGTTTTGGGCACTTTTTTAACTTTTTTGGCAAACCCAGAAAAAATAACTATCAAAGCAAAAGCACTAAATTTTAAATCTAACACTCATGAAAGCAAAATCTACTTATTAATCAAATAAAACAAACTAAAAAAGCTAAAATTTTAACTTAAAACACAAAATATTGAATATTCCTGGCAAGAATCAATTTATGACAAAACAACAAAAATCACAAAAAAATACAACTACTATTTAAACTCAATGTAAATAGAAAACTCGTTTTTACTTACATTGAGCCTAAAAAAATATATGAAGTTTTGAAAGAACAATAATTAAAAGCCATAAATTTGTAGATTTCTAAACGGTCAAATTTAAGGCATTCCATTATATTTAAAGCCATAATGGAAAAAATGGTATTATCTGAGTTTATTGTGCCAAAAACATAACTAATTCCTCCTTAATTCAATATCAAAATTTATTAATTTATTCTTAGTGAGTCTAATTATAACCTAAAATTTTTTTAAACCAAGCATTTTTTTTTTTTTTTTGCAAAAGGTTAAATTTAAAATAATAAAACTTAAGATTTTAAGTCAAAAAACACGGATTTACCGGTATTTTTGCATATTTATTTTCACTAAAACTGAATTTTCGCCGTCAAACTGTCAAACCCCGGGATTAGTGAATAAATGCTTTTATTTTGTTTGTTTGCTTAACTGTTTTAATATAAATTTCAAAGCTAGACCAAAAAACTAGTGAAAAAAATCGCGCCAATTAAGTGTGCAAGTTCCCGTATTTTTCTCTTTTTTACATTTTTATTTTGTGTTTTGCAACAAATTTTTTTAAGTCTTCTTCTTTTCTTTTTAGTCCTTCTTCTGCTTCTTGGACTCATTTTTCAGCTTGTAATCTTAAATTTTGATAAGTAAGTTCATCTCTAATTGTCTTTTGATTTTGGATTTGCTGTTGTTTTTCTTTTATTTTGGATATTTCTTGCTTAAGTTTATTCTCTAATTCATAAAAATAGAAAAATTCACCTCAATCTTGCGATTCTTGTATTGATTTACGAAATTGGTTAAATGATTCCATATTTATATCTAAATTATTTTTTTCAAACCAGTCAATCATAAATTTAAAATCAGTTGCCAATAATTTTTCAGATAAAATAAAATCTCATCTATCGTTAGACAGTCAAGAATTTAATATATCGCGTCATTTGTTATCAACTAAGCAAATATAAATTGTATCGGGCTCAATTGTTGCTGGTACTAATGGGCTTGATAACTTATTATATTCATGAATAATTTCAATTGAATTTAACCCTTTTTGGACAAATTTGTTTTCTCTTATTCATTGAAATAAAGGATTATAGACTTTTTCTTTTTTATATTCTCCTCAGGCATCATCCAAAATACCTTTAATTAGATCTAAACTTATTTGGTTCTTTTCCTTGTGCAATTTATCTTTTAATTCTTTTATTTTTTTAGTCTTAAATCAAATGGTTTTATAATCATTATTTAAATGTTGATCACTAGCATATCAAACTTTGGGCTTAGTTTTTTTGTTTTTGAATCATAAGAAACTCTAGAAATTACTATATAAGGTGATTCGGAAGTCACAAATTCATAAATCTTGTCAAACATTTTTTCAGCCTGACTAAATTCTAATTCTTTTAAGTCAAGTATTTCTGTTTTTGGGTGATTTTTAGCTAATTCTTCTAGCTCGCTATCACCAATGTAAAAAACTCGCGAACAATCTAGATAAGAATTTTTTGTAAATAAAGTATTAGGTTTGTGTGATTTTGGAATCAAAATCTCACCGTCAAAAGGGTCATTTAACTTACCATTATCTCAACGGGCATCATGGGCTTTAATATAATAGTAACGATCATTTTCGGTATCATGAAAAATAATTACTGGTTTTGCTTTTATTTCTTGAGCTAAACTATTAAAAATAAGTCCTTTAAATGGACTGAATTCTTTTAGTTTTATTAAATCTTTAACTGTCATGATTTATTCTTTTAATTCAAATTTATTCTTATTAAACATATATCATACCAAAAAAAGCTATTTTTTTTCTAAAAATTTTAATTTAACAGAAAAAATTGAGACAAAATTAAAAAACAGTTAGAAATTACTTTCCCTAATCGATTAAATATTGTAAAATTAAATTAGATTTCTATTTGAAAAATCCATAATAAATTTAAAACACAAAATTATGAACACTCCCGAAAACCACGCCAAAAATGATCAATTAACAATAAAAATAGATTCATTAGGTTATTTTATGGCTAACATTGGACTGTATTCTGTTTGTTGAAAGAATATTGTCGAAAATGCAATGCAAAAATTGTAATTGGAGATATTATATGAATATTTTATATGATAAAAAGAAAAAAGAATACATATTAGGAAATAGAAAATTCACAAAAGACGAATTTGTAGAATATATAAAGAATAATATGTTGGAAGCATCCGTTTCAAACGAAGGCATATCTTTAGAAATGGATAAACAGAGCCAAAATAAAGAAAACAAAAAAGATATGGAAGATTTATTTTACACTCCATATAATAGTTTAATTCCTAGAAATCGTATTATCTTTGGAGCGCCTGGTACAGGCAAAAGTTATACTCTAAATAATGACTTGCAACAGCTTTTAGGAGAAAATAATGAAGATCAATATGAAAGAGTAACTTTTCATCCAGAGTATTTATATGCAAACTTTGTTGGCACATATAAGCCTGTAATGGTTGATGATTCTTTCGAAAATCTTACAGAGACTGAGAAAGATATTGTTTCTGTATTAAGAGACAGAACTAAGTCACCTCAAGAAAAGTATGACTTATTGTTTGATAAATTTAAGGATGGCAGACGCGGGATTACTAGATTACCGGTATTATTAGGCATATACACAGATGGGGACTTTACTACCAGAAAATTAGATGGTTCTCCTGCTGCTAATAATACTGCAGGGCGAGATGTTGGAAAATCTATTAGACAATATCTAAACTTATATAAACCAGAATCTAGAAAAAAAGATATTTCATACCAATACGTTCCTGGTCCATTTATGAGAGTTCTTGTTAAAGCCTTAAAAAATGCGATGACCAATAATCCTAAACCTTTTGTATTGTTAATAGAAGAAATTAATCGAGCAAATGTTGCTGCAGTATTTGGTGATATTTTTCAACTATTGGATAGAGATAGTGATGGTGTAAGTGAATATAAAATTGCAACCACTAATGACATGAGAAGATATTTATCAGAACAACTAGGAGTCGAAGAATCAAAGCTTGAGTCTATAAAGATACCAAATAATATGTTTATATGGGCTACTATGAACATTGCTGATCAAGGTGTATTTCCAATGGATACTGCATTTAAAAGAAGATGGGATTTCACATATCTAGGAATTGATGACAATGATCATGCTCTACATGGAAAATATGTTATGCTTTCTGATAATAAGACACAAAAAGTTGAATGGAACAAATTGAGAAAAGCTATTAATAAATTCCTTGCTGATTGTAAAATCAACGAAGATAAACAATTAGGACCATATTTTCTTTCTAAAGATATTATAATTCCTGAGCAAGGAGATGAAATTAATAGAGAAAAATTTATTAGTGCATTTAAAAATAAAGTGATTATGTACTTATTTGAGGATGCGGCCAAACAAAAACGATCAAAACTATTTAAAGGGTGCTCTGAAGATAGCACGAGATATTCTCAAATTTGCAAAGAATTTGAACAAAAAGGTGTTGAAATATTCCACCCTGATATTGTATCAGGTTGCGATATTGAAGATGCTGAGTCTAAAAATGACAACTCAGATAATTAGGGGGCTTTTTCTATGATCTCCGAAATGATCTCCGAATTTGTAAGGGAACAAATACGTTATACTCAAAAGGAACTTTGTAGCATTTTGAAATGTAATGAAGATGAAGCCGTTATATTGATTAGAAAATTAAAAGAATATGGTGTCTTAAAAGCGGTAAAAGCTTCTGATAAACAAAAGAACATGAATGAACTACTAGATGAAGATATAGAGATATCTGGTGTTGAAGTAGGCAAGAATCAATATTTTTATATATTTACTTTTGTTGGAGTTATTGTTATAGCAGGTAGAGTGCTTAAGTGTTATCCAAAGTATCTATTAAGCAATAAGAATCCTACTAATGAGTTGAAACAAATAATAAAAGTTCTTGAAAAATACAATTCTTCCGAACAGATTATAAAAATGTTTAATGATAGCAGTCAAACTAGTTCATTTAATCTTTTGGCAGTAATCTTGTTTTTATTAAATGATTATTATGAAAACGGAATTTACAACACTGCAGAACAAATCGTTGAATTCAATGGGACAGGAGAAATTCTATGGGATAAAACTATAAATGAATCATTTGCAATTTTATCCAATGAAAAACCATATTATATGGAATTACACACTCGTAAAAGAGTTACCAATGAGTTTGATTATTTTACTCGGCTTCATCAATGCATACTAACAAAGATTTCTAAAGAGTTAAAGAATGCCACTCTTCTTGATTTATTTGAAATCACAGAAGTAGATTTATCTGATGAAAAATTAGATGATTTTGGCGATGAAGATTATATTTTATATAGAATTGAAAAAGAACTAGGTCTGCAGTATAACACGAGAAAACAATTACTTTTAATGACACTATATTCTTATATAGACAAAAAAGGCAGTCTTTATGATCTTGATTGCTTAACTTTGTTTGGGACTAATAATTTTAATTTGGTTTGGGAAAAGATTTGCTCGCACATTATGAACAATCAATTGGAAAATAGTTTGGGCGCTTTGAATCTTCCAGTGCTTTTAAAAGATGGTTATGATAAAAAGAAAAAATTAATAGATTTAATTGAAAAGCCTTTATGAACTATTACAGGCAAAGAGGCAAAAAATACTTTAATACCAGATTTAGTATCCATCTTTCAAAATGATGGTAATTATGAATTTATTATATTTGACGCAAAGTATTATAACGCACATTTGGAATACGGAATTACACCAAGTCGACAGCCAGGAATAGAATCAATTACAAAACAATATTTATATCAATTAGCTTATCAAAAATTTATAAATGATCATGAGTTTTCAGCAGTTAAGAATTGTTTTCTTCTACCTTCAGAAAATGATTATATAGAAAATAAAGGTGAAGTAAAACTTGAAATGCTAGAAAATATTGGATTGCAAAATGTTCAAGTAAGATTTATTCCTGCAGTAATGGCTTATGATCTATATCTGACAGAAAGAAAAATGGATTTTAATCTTCTAAATCTATAAAAATATGTTAGCAAACTGTAAAATAGAGAATCTGTAAAATTTAAGTGTGTTATGCAAACAAAAGTGCTTGCATTTTGCTTGATTCTAAGTTCAAGCGAACACAAATTAAGCTAAAAAATAATTGCGTGGGCAGAATTTTTTTGTTTCTATTATTTTTTTAAAATAAAAAAGAAACCCGAGTTTCCTAGCTTCAAATAAAGTAAACTAAAAAAACTTAAATTTTGACTTAAAAAGCAAAATTATGAAATTTTTAAACTACTTTTTTAGCTTAAAACACTGACAAAAATCATAAAAAAATACAACTACTATTTAAACTCAATGTAAATAGAAAACTCGTTTTTATTTGCATTGAGCCTAAAAAAATATGTGAAGTTTTGAAAGAACAATAACCAAGAGCCCTAAATTTATAGATTTCTAAACGGTTAAATTTAAGGCATTCCATTATATTAAAAAATATAATGGAAAATTCGCATTTTCTGATTTTTTTAGACAAAAAACATAACTAATTCCTCCTTTAATTCAATATCAAAATTTATTAATTATTCTTAGTGAAAGTTATTATAACAGAAATTTTTTTTATACCAAGCATTTTTTTTTTTTTTTGCAAAATCTTAATTTTAAAATAATAAAAATTAAGGTTTTACCGTCAAAAAACCCGGATTTACCGGTATTTTTGTATATTTTATATTCACTAAAAAGCAAATTTTTGCATCAAACTGGGAAATTCAGGGGTGTGATTTTTACTTTGATATTTTAGTAAATCAGTAAAAAATTGTAATTAACTTTTGCCAGAAAAATTAAAAAATCCCCTAAAACCCGAGCCTTTTTAAAATTATCTCGTCAAACTGGGAAACTCAGGATTATTTTTTTAAAATAAAAAAGAAAAAAGCTCCAAATTGGACAGGAACTTCGTATTAATTATAGCATTAAAGAATATAAAAAAACATAGTACAACTATGCTTTAATACACATTACATACGTAACGTTTTTGCTTGTTTTTTAACTATTGCTTCTGTTCTTCTTCGGGTTTTTGTGAATTTTGAAACAAAAGATTTCTGTTTTTTAATTCTTCATCGATGATTGATGTATTTTCAATACGAAATCTGTATTTAATAAATCAAGTAGCTATCTCTTCTTTTGGCCAATCATAGTCTTCAAATCCTTGTTCAATATAATCTCTAAACTCATCATAAAAACAACTATTATCAACTCATTGAGCTAATGTTTGGTTTTCATAAGCTGATTTAAATTCTAAAAGTTGCTTATCTTCTACATTATCGAAAAAATAGTTTTGTTGAATTTTAGTTAATTTGTCTGAATTTATGCGATATTCATCAACAATATTTAAACTTGATCTTCTTTGACCCCAAGGAAGAGTGAGACTACCTCAGACATCACCATCTGATACTTTATAGTCTTTAAATTCTTCGGTGTTAAAAATATTTTTTTTAACTAAATCGATAATTTTAAGAACATTAGTGCCTTTATCTAATAGTTCATTATCATATATATAATGATAAATTGGAGTATAAACTCTATCAACCATTAGTTCTTCTTTTGCTATATCTATTCCAGCATCAACTGGATTTAATTCTACTTGTGTGTGTTCTTCGCGATGATAATTAACAACAAAAGCATTGGCTTTTCTAATTGTTTCAGAATCTCTATTTTTTGATAATTCTCTTCATCATCCTTTTTCTTGGTCAAAACTAGCTTTGCTTGCATATAACAGTTCTGGTTCAATAATAGGTTTTTGTTTATTATTATATCCAGTAATACTTAGATTCATCAGTGAGATGTGGTCATTTTTAAAGTTTTTTTCTACTTGACTGATAATTTGCATTGCATAATTAAAAGGCAGTTGGTCAATGTCTGGAAAGTCAGTTCTTCCATAAGCAAATTCAAAATCTTTTTCCCGCATTCCAAAAATTTGTCAGCAATCAAGCAAACTATCATTAAAAAATAAAGAATCAGAATTTGTCGCACTTGCCGGAATAAGAATTTCTGTTGGTAATTTATCCATTAGTATTCCATTTTTAGAAGCGCTTCGTGCTTTGACAAAATAATGCATATCGTCGTTAGCACTATATCAAATAACAACGGGATATCCTTTAATTGGTTGGCCATAAACATTGAAAAGTATATTATGTTTTGGCATATAAGGTGTGAATTTTGCTCATTTACTATTTTTTATTCAATCTTTAATTGCCATGATTTATTCCTTTAATTCAAATTTATTCTTATTAAAGATATATTATAGCAAAAAATGGATAAATTTTTTTAAAATTTTAATTTAATAAAAAAAATTCCTGATAACTAGTTTGTTATCAGGAATTTTGATTGTACACTTTTGTTAATTTTTTTCATGTTCATTTTAAAAAATTTGGACAACTAATTTACCTCATATAAAAACTTGGGCTTTTATATGATAAACAACTTTGAAGTCTTTTATTGTTATACCAATCAATATTTAATGAACAATTAGAAGTATTAAACTAAAACTGATTTATTTTAGATTTGCAATGCAAATTAAAATATTTTTAACCTTTTCATTATAATGATCAATTATCTCATTAAGAATTTTTTTCATAATGAGAAATGTAAATTTCTCTATGAAGTCAAAATCAATTTCGTTTTGATTGTTGACTGGAAGAGTGATTAATTCATCGCTAACTCTGTTTCAGGTGGATTTATTATCTCAGGAATATTTTTGAAAAACCTTATTTAAACTTCCAAGAAAAAATAGGTAAAATTGCTTTTTATTACTTATTTTATATTTGAAATTAAAAGCATAAGAATCTTGTAATATTGTAAAGGGTTTTGGTTGGAAAAATACCTTACCATTTCCATTTGCAGTTGCTGAAAATACATTTTGCAAAATAGTTGCACCTTTAGGGCTAATATATCTTCCTAGTTGATTATTTGTCGAAATTGCAGTTGTTGCCGGTAAATCACCAGGGCCATTTGTGATAACATTTTTTGTTTTTATTTGCTCAAAAATGTCTTTAATTCTAAATTCTTTCCAAACTGTATTGAGGTATAAATTCTCTATTTCCGCTTGAGAAGCGGCTCTCTCTCTCTCTCTCTCTCTCTCTCTCTCTCTCTCTCTGTGTGTGTGTGTGTGTGTCTTGTTTGTAATTAAAATTATTCTGAGTAAATTCTGATGCGATTAAATAGGCTTCAAGTTCTGCTAAGTGAGTGGCTTCAAGTTCTGCTAAGTGAGCCGATTCAAGTTCTTTGATAAATTTTTCTATAAAATCAAAATTAATTTGGTTTTGATGATCAATTGGTAGAAGGAATTTAGTTTCTAAAATACTTTCTTTTGAGGAATTTATTCCCCAACTTAATTTTGCAATGGCTTTTTGAATTGCAATTGAGATAAACATTAATGATTTTTGTTTGATTGTGTTTTTTCCTTTGTATTTTAAAACTTTAACATTATTGCCGGTAAAATATTTTTGTTTTTGAAAAAAACTAAGAAAAGTATCTTGCGCAAAACTAATTGTGTTTGCAGGATTTAAGAATTTTAAATTTTCCTGAATATACCCTTTAATTCCGTTATTTTTACTTTGTCTTACAACATAAGGATAAGTGTTTGGAATCTGTGTATCATAGATTTTAACCTTATTAGCATGAATGACTTTATTTGAGCTTGAAACATCAAAAATATCTTTAATTCTAAATTCTCCCCACTGAACTGCTTGTAATTTCTCAATTAGTGGGGCATATACTTTTTTATTTGGTCTTGTTTTTTAGCTCCAATTTCGGTATCTTTTATAATTTGACTAACTTCTCAAGCTAGAAAATCAGCAATTGAATTTTTAAAATCACTGATTTCCGGTTTTAAATCAGCTTGTCTTGTCTTATTCCAATCACCACCATTTAAAGGGTCAATTACATCGGTAAAATAACATTTTTTATCAATTAAATTCAATTTATGATTCCCAAGATGAACTAAATCAACGACTTCTTGATAACGTGCAGCGGCATTATCGCTATCGACTAAATTAACACTCGCTTTCTTTCGATTAGTTCTTTTATAACCATCTTGGCTAAAGTCAATAAATTTAACTAAATGATCTTTATTATGAGTTTTTCCAACTTCAAATACATAAATGTGTGTCTGCACACTTGATTTACCTAAAAATAAATCGATTGGCATTTTAATACTTGCCAGTAGCGTATGGTTTTTTAGAATTTTTTTATTAAAATCTTTTGCTTTACCATAACCTGCCGAAGATTGAATAATGATAGCAGCATAACCATTTGTCATCATTGAAAGGGCTTTTTCAACAAAATTCATCCCATTTCCAGGTGCAGAATAAGGGGGATTTAAAACAAAAGCATTTGCTGGAAATGCGCCACCGTCATTGTTAAAGTCTTTTAATGAATCTTTATTTAGCAAATTAGAAGAGCCATCGCCCATAATAATCATATTTAATATTGCGAGCATATGAATTTTAGGTAAAATTTCTATTCCTAATAGTTGTTGTGTTTTGATTTGTGCAATTTTTCTTTCTAATTCAGAAGGTGATTTTGCTTTTTTAGTTGCATCAGCTATCATTTCATTCATGGCCGCAACTAAAAGTCCTCCTGATCCGGTAGCAAAATCTCAAACATAAGAGTTTTGGTCAACCCGAGCAAGTTTTGCAAGTAATTTTGCGACATATGGTGGTGTTAAAACAACATCATTATTTGTATCCTCGCTATAACCAAGTCAAGAATACATTTCATTAAAAAGTTTTCCGGCAAAGTCGATTTCTAAACCGTTTTTGAAAAAATATCCAATATCATCAACAACTTTTCCAAAAATTCTTTTGATTCTTGACTCGCCGTTTTCTGGGGCATTTAGCCTTTCGTCTTTCAGGCTTGGTGATAAAATATTAATTAAAGTTTTCTGTTTTTCGGTTGGTATCTGTTTATGTCTTAGGAAATTAATAATTTTATACAGTATTTTGTCCCCATCTTGACTGTTTTCTTCTTTGGATGATTTAAGTTCGGATTTATTAAGTGGGGCAACTTTATAAGGAATTCCTAAACTTGCAATTATACTAGCTACAATTAAATATAGTTTTGTATCGGGTTCGATATTATTTTCATTTTTGTAAATATCATTATTAAGTTTTTTAAGTGCAGCTATCATTTCGGCTTCTGATCTTTGCCTTAATTTATCTCTTTCCTCCTCGCTTAAAAATGATTTTTTTGCTTCTTTAATAAATTCATTAAAGTGTTTTTTGTCTAAAAAACTAAAATCGCTATATTCGCCTATTAATTGACCTTTACCATAATTATCATTTGAGACTCACCAAACCTGAACTTCGCGTTCAAGTTTACCATTGGTATTTTTCTCACCAACAGCACCAATTACAATAATATCGGTATAATAAGTTGCTTGCTTTATTCCTGTAGCATAATGAATAGCTCCATTTACTGCATAATTTTTAATGTTATTTCATTGCGTAAGGTCAGGATATCCATTTGAATCTAATTTTACCATTTTGTTAAGACCAACTTTATATTCGATCAAAATAGGATAACTATTACCTAGTTCATCCTCTAAAAGCATTTTGCAATCAGGGCGATTTCCGCCATTTTTCCCATTTTTGGATAAATATTCCTCAAGCGCAGAATTAATATCTTCATTTAACCATTCATTTTCTAGTCAAAAATCAAGACCCATATTATTAAGTTCAGAATTGAAGCTTCCTGCAATTGTGGCTTCTGAAATATTAGATTTCATTATTTGCTCTCCTTTTTGAAGTTTTTTTAAATTAGAAAAATAAAATTAGTTTTGACTTTGGGGGTAAACCGATCCACTCTGAGAATCAACCGGTTCACTCTGACGGGAAACCGGTAAGTTAGCACACTAATTCAGACTTTTAATTGGGCTAAATTTTTTTAGTTTTAATCAATCTTTAATTGCCACGATTCATTCCTTTGATTTAAATTTATTTTTATTAAAGATAAATTATAGTGGAAAAATGGCTAAATTTTCCTAAAATTTTTGTTTTTTTAAAAAAATTTTTAATATAAAATGAAAATTTTTTACCATCTAAGGAAAACAACTTTAATTAGTGATTTAAACTTGCCGATCAAAAACTAGTGAAATTTAAGATTATTTTCAAATATTTGTTATTAGAGCACAAAAAAACTTCTAAACACCTTTAGAAGTTTAATGATTAAATATATAAGCAAAGCTCAATTATAAAAAGAATATAAAATTAGTTAGCGCTAAAAAATATTAATATTAACTCAAATTTTATATTCATTTACCTTTTATTTTTTGGATTTTGATAATTTGTAGGATAAGTTCCATCATGAATTTGTTGTAAAATTTGGTCTTTTAATTTAGGTTGACCAGTGTCTTTATGAAAACGATTTGCTTCTTTATTATAATAAATCATTGTTAGCATATCGTTTAATTTAACATCCGAAGCTGAATATCAATTCGTCCAAAATTGCAATCAACTACTTTTAGGTTTTGCTGGGTCACCTATTATTTTGTCAATGAAAGTTTTATAATATTTATCATTTGTATTATTTCTATTAGACTGTTTTCCACTTTGTAATGAAGCGCGGATTATTTCAGATGCGGTTCAAGAAGAAATTACCCCGCCATAAAATAATTGACTTCTTAATCAACGGTTTTGTGAAATTCTTGATTCATATGTATAAAAAAGAAGAATTAACACTAATCTATAAAGAAATCTTCCTTTTGGAGTGTTTTTAAAGTTATCAATTGATATTTTTGTCTTTGCACTCTCAGAATATCATATTTTGTGAAATAACTTTGAAATCGCCTCTAATTGCGGATCTTTTTGGTTGGATCTAAAAAGCGTCTCAAAAGAAATTCCGGTGTATTTTATGTTATTTAATTGATTTAGAATTGGAGAGTTACTATTTTTGTTAGAACTATTTCAATTAGGCGAGGTGAGGAAAAGTGTATCAAAAAATTGGGCAAATAAATCTGTTGATATTTTTTTGCCTGTTGGTGTGTTTATTGATAAATTCTTCTCATCTATCAAGTTATTTGTGTCGATTTCCGGACTTTGCTGGGCAGAGTCATCAATTTTTGGCTCAATATTGACAACTAAATCAAGGTTAAGTAATTTTGACAAGTCTAATTTATTAAACAATGTTTCAAAAAAACTTTTTGCTTGTTGAGTGGTATCTGAGGTTTTAATTGAATCAACAATTTGATCTAAAATACCAGAAATTAGCGAATTTTCAAGACCTAAACCAATAAATCCTTGTAAAAATTTTTTTAGTGATTCTCTTGGATTTCCAGCATTGAGATTAGAAAAATTTTTAGTGTCATCTAAATTTAGTTTTAAATATGTGGCAATTACATCAATAGCTAAATCTGCAAATTCATCATTTGTTGCTAAAAAATTAACCACATATCACAAATATGATTTTAAAAATTGGCTATTACTATTTGCTGAATTTGAATGTTGACCTTGGGCAGTTTGATGAGACGGCTTATCTTTTAAAAATGTAGCTAAAAGTGCTGAAAAGGTTTTTACATTTGTAAAATCAGATGAATTTTGATTTATATATCTCAAAATTCTAAAAATAAAAACTTTGTTTGCAGAATTTGGTAGAAATTCCAGTAACAACTTTTTTAGTAATGGTTCGATTTTTTCCTTTTTTTCTGCTGATAAACCACTAAATAGCGAAAAAGTGGACACATCGCCAATATTTAACAGATTAATTTTGTCTTTGAAAAATGATGAAGTAAAAATTTTAACGATGATTTTTCAAAGATTGTCTCTTTCAGTTTCGGAAATTTGGTTATAAACTGTTGCAATTTGTTTGATAAGGTCAATGATAAACCCTTCGTTTGCAATTTCGGATTCTAAAAGTGTTTGAACATTTGAAAAAGAAACCTCACCTTTTGTGAATTTGGTTAAAATTAATATAAATTTTGTTAATAAGGCATTTTCTTTAGAATAATTTGCCGGGATTTTAGGTGAGTTTGTTTCTTGAGGGGTTTCAGGTAATGAAGTGTTTTGGTTTTGGTTTTGGTTTTGGTTTTGGTTTTGGTTTTGGTTTTGGGCAATATCATTAAAAGGTTGAGCATTGACTAATACTTGGGATAGATCCTGACTTACATTAACAGTAGAGGTCTCGTCTGCAAAAAGTCCTTTTGGATCAATTTCTTCTTTGTAAAAATTTTCAAGATTGTTTTTTATTATTTCTTTTATTAGTTTAAAAAACGGCTGAAATTCAGCGTTTTCAAATTGAGTATCAAGCATTTTCCCAACTAGTGTTGAGAAATTATCAGTTAAAGTGTTGCTTTTTTCGTCTAGTGCAACAATAAATTCACCAATAATTTTGTTAAAATATTGCTTTTCAAATAGTGATTTAATTAATGAAAGGTTATTCAGTGGTTGTTTAATTTGGGTTTTTGCAACTATTTTAAAATATGAATTAAATAGATTTTTTAGTGCCGGTGATTGTAAAAATCAATCAAAAATTGGCATAACACTGTCAAGATATTCTTTTGGAATATTTGCTAAACCTGCCCGAATCTGTTGAGAAATAGGTTCGCTTCTAATAACTTCTGAAATCAAAGTTGCAATACTATCTTGGGAAATTTTAGCCTGAGCTTGAGCATTTGTTGCCTCAGTTGAATAATAATTATTCGCAATATCAACGCTAAAACTGTCAAATAAAGTCTCAAGAACCGGCTTTTGAGGGGTAGGATTGCCTGAAATTGCATCAAATATAATTGAAATTATTGCTTTTATTATTAGCGGCGAATGAGTTTTTGGCTCTTGATCAAAATCTAAAGTTGAGTCTTTTAGTTTTGAAAAAATATCACGAACTAAATCCAAAGTTGTCTGAATTGAAGCTTCAGTTAAATTTAATTTATATTCTTGCAAAATTATTTTTAGAAATTCAGAAATTGAATCTCAAGTTGAAGAATCTCCTAAAAAAAGGGTAAAAACTCGCTCAATTAGTTGAGTGTTTTGCCTGAGAAAATTTTTAACTAGTGAATCAAAATTTGGATGTGCTTCAAATTGTTTTTTGTCAAAAAAATAGTCAATAAGTCCTGAAAGTAATTGTTCAACTTGCTGTGATTCAAAAAAGGTTGTTAAAATATTTAAAAGTGAATTTTGAATATTAGGCTTACCAAAAAAACTATTTTGGTCTAATTTACCAAGAAGTTGATTCTGTAAAAAAGACTGGCCAAAAAGGTTTTTGAAAAATAAAACTAAGTCTTCATTTGAAATTTTACTTTGAAAATCAAGACTTGCTAGATTTTTTAAGAATTTATAAATTGTATCTTCAGTAAAGAAATTATTTAAAAAGTATGAAGAAAAATTTTGAAAGGATAATTGTTGATCAATTAAAGCAATTTTTTGCGAATGTTGCTCAATTTCTAGTGCATTTTGTTGTTTCTGTGCTTCTTCTAAAAGTAATTTTTCTGAGTTATGCCGGTCAGAATTTTCTTTATAAAAAGCTTCAAAATTTTCTAAGGCTGCTTTTACAAAGGCAAAAATTAAATTATCAGTTGGAGCTGATCTATCTTGTTTTCAAAATTGATATTTAACTCGGAAATCTTGAAAAATTAGTTCAATTATTGATGTAAAAGTCTTAATTGATTGTTCATTTAATCCTTGTGAGCTTAATGAACTTGAAATTAAACTAGTAAGATTAGTTAAAAATTGCTCTTTTTCTACATTTATAGCGATAAATTCGTAAATATTTTCTTCAAGTTTTGGCAAATTGTTAGCTAAAAACTGAAAGCCAAAACGATTTAAGTTGTCAATTTGTTGGTATTTGTTTTTATTTACTAAAAAATCGTTAATCGCTTGATTTACAATGTCAGCAAGTGGTTTAAATGAATTTGAAGACAAAAAATCTTTAAGCGAGTCAAAAAAGAATGAAAAACTAGCAAAATTTGGGGTTGAAGTATCAATAAAATTACTTAGGTCAAATTTTGTTAAAATTGGGTAGAATTTATTAAGTAATTTTTTTAGTGAATCAATTTGGTTTTGACTTAAGTCAAAACTTAGAAGTTCGTGAAATAAATCAAGTAAATTTTTGGAATCTTTAAAAAAAGTTGAGTAATTTGTATAAATTTGCTCTGAAAAAATTGAAGCAATATTTTCAGCAATATCAGTAGTTTTGATTTGTTTAATTGCGCTTAGGAAATTTTTTGCTGCCTGATCATTTAATTTAGCCCAAACATTAGTGCGAACAACAGCATCGGCAAGTGAAACTAAAAGACTAACAATCGAAGTTTGATCTTCCTCATTCAAATTAAACTCAAAATTATCGTTAATAATTGTTACTAATAATTGAACAGATTCATGATGTTTTAGTGTTTCAGAGATAAAATTTCGAATAAAAACAACATTATCATTGTCATTATCAGGATTTTCTAAATAAGTACGGATTATTTCGTGAAAATTCTGTGAATTTTTATAGTCTTTTGACCGAAGATGGTAGTCAGTAATTATTTTAGAAAATAATTTTCTAATTGAGTCAAAAGTAAAAACAATTTTTAAATCTTCTTTATTTTTAAGGTCAATTTTGATAATGTTATTAATTAGTAAATCTTGGACTATTGTTTGGCCAAAGATGGATGCAAAAATTAAATCTTTAATTTTTTCAGGATTTTTATCTGCAAATTCTGAAGTTACAACGGTATTTAAAACATCAATTATTTGTTTTTCGTCAAAATCAGCAAAAATATAGCTAACAAGGCCAGAAATTGTTGCTTTTTCTCAATTTTTGTTATTAGTTACATCTTGGACATAATTCTGGAAGCGGTCAATTATTTTACTAAAAAAGCCACTTGAGAAAATTTTTTGCAAAATTTCGGTAAAAGAAGCACCAGCTTGTTGGTTTTCTTGTCAAAAATCAGTTAAAATTTTTTCAACACTTGGATTATTTTGAACGGCTAATTGGATAAAACGGTTTAAAAACGCACCAAAATTATTATTTAGTATCACATTTACAAAATTTTCTATTGGCGAGTTTTCGGCTTTTTTAACATTTTTAGTGGTTAACTCTTCAATTTCAGAATTTTCTGAAATAAATTTTTCAGGCGAATTGTCTACCGTTAAAGCGTCAAAAATTTCTGTATTTGTACCTAAATTTAGAATTCGGCGGTAAGAGTTAATGTCTTTTTGGACATAATTTTCGTCCCATTGTAATTTAGTATTTGCTTCTTGTTTGAATTCTAGGTCTTGTTCAAAAGCTAATTTAAATAGCAAATCCTGAGCCATTTTTTTATAGCCCTTAGTTGATGGGTGAATATCTAAGTCGTTTGTAGCAAATTCAGACGTTTTATTTTGTCAAATTGATTCATTGTATAAGTCAACATAATTTACTTTTTGGCTTTTTGCGGCTTTTTGGATTGTTGAATTCAAATGCCGTATTATTAAATCAGCATAATTTTCTGTAACGCCAATTTCGTTTGTCAGCATTTTTTCAAAAAATTTAATAATTTTTGAAGACAAAGAGTTATAGCCAACTAAAACTATTTGTAAATCAGGGTTGATTCTTCGCAGACTTTGAATTAATAGTTGTAAATTTCTGTAAATTTTTTGAGTTGCAATTTCAATGTTTTGGGCAAATTCAAAATTTGCCTCAGCTTTTGAAGCAAGTTTTTGCATTGGCTTGGCGATTGTGCGAAAATCAATAGCTTCGATTAAATCATTTGCACCTAATGAAAGAGTTAGCAAATTAGAATTTTGAATTTTTTCATATAGTTTTGGGTAGTTATTTGAATTAAAATCGCCAAAAACTTCGCGAATTTGCTCGCCATATGGTGAGTCTAATTTTTTGTCTAAATAATAATTAAAATGAAAATGTGTCTTATCAGAATTTTTATAGACTTCATTTTCGGGATTAAGTAAATAAAGTCAATCAGCAACTGTTGTTCAAGAAAGAGCCAAATTATCAAAGGATTTAAGCGCATTTGGTTTTATTTTTTGAATAAAACTAGCAAAAAAGGCTGGATATGAGAGTCCATTAATTTTGTTATTTCCGTCAATTTTTCCACGGAGATCAAGTGAATAATCTCAATTAAAACCTGCAGAAATTGAATCACCTATTGATAAATAGTTAATTTGGTCTAAAAGTTTTTCAGTTTGTTGATCTGAATGGGTTACTGGTATATTAAAGTGCTCGGTTTTATCGCGATTTTTTATACCTATCAATGTAATTCCAGAAATGGTCAAAGATAAAGTACTAAAACTTAAAAATATTTTGAATGCTTTAGAAAAATCAGGTTTGGAGATATTTTTTTTCATTATTTTACCCCGCTTCTTTTTGTTATTCCAGATTTTTTTTAATACAAATCGATTAGATTGGTCCAATTAGATAAGGAGCAAACTAGAAAATAAAAATTAAATTATACAACATTTTTAAACAAAAAAACTTTTTTTAAAAATTTGATAATTTAAAAATGCCTTTTTAAAGTTAATGGCAACTAGAACCTTTAAGAATTTAAATTGAGCTTTTTGACTATATAATATTATTTATTATTTATATATATGGCAGATTTGTCAGAACTAATTTTTAATTTTAATTTATTTTTTTGTTGCTATTTTTATTTTTTAAACTATAATTTTAAGTTTTAAGGTAGGTAGCCTATGAAGAAAATTTTTAAACACATATTTGCAATGTTTTTAAAAACTAAAGTTATTTTTGTTGGACTAATAACTTTAGTTTTCTTTACCGCCGTAATTTTTACTACTTTATTTACAACAAATCGGGCCTATGAAAGCCGGCTGGATGAGTATAAAAATTTTTCTGGCCTTCATGATGCAACGATCAATACTGAGTTTAATTATTTTGGAAACGCCCAAAACGAAGGATATGATGAACTCAAACCAGAAGTCTATCAACCACTTGAAACCGAAAAAAGCAAAAAACAACTAATAATAAAAGATAATTTTATTAGTTTAGGTTCAATTTCGCCTAATTTAAGTAATGATGAATATGTTCTTTCGACCGAATTTAGTCGCGAATTTTACTTTAATGCAACATTAAATGATGACAACACATTTTCGTTATCAAAACAGGCATTTTTACCGGTTTATATAACAAATGATGGTAAAAATTTTCAGAAAAAAGTAAAATCATATTCTGTTACAACTGCAGATACAATAACCTTAGATAGAACAACTTACAAAGCTAATGACATTCTTGTTTATTACAAACAAGGGGATAAAATTATTATCAATTTTGCTAATCCACTTGTCATTAACGGTATTACAAAACAAGCTACTTTTGATCCTATTTTAGGCTCAAGTTGACAAAGACAAGGAATTGGCTTTGAATTAAAAGGGGCCGATTTATATTCACTTTTAAAAATTAAGCAAAAAGTTGAAGGTGATTTTGAGATTGAAAATAATAGCGGACCGTTTGTTAGTTTTACTCAGAATCCTGATTCTATTAGTGCGCGAATTACTTCCAAAACTTTTAATTTAACAAAAGATATAAATTGAAGCTCTAATGAGTTTAAAATTTTAGATCCAGGTCAAAACTACCGACTATTGCCAAACTGAGTTCGTGATCTAAGATCTAGAATTGAGTATATTAATCACAAATATAAACTTAAAGAAATTGATGAAAATAGTCAAAATTTCACTGGGTTTATTAAGGAATATTTAATTTATTTAAAAAATAATGAACCAAAACAATTTCAAGAATTACAAAATATTAACTACTGGGAAAAACGGATAATAACTACAGAAGGTGATCATGAAACTATTGTCTCTGCTGATCTTTCAATTTCAGATTTAACCGTTGAATTTCAAAAAAAAGGTGAGCCTTCTTTTGTAAGTACAATTGCCCAAATTGAAAATTTAAATAATAACAATTTAGCACTTGTTACAAATGAAGAATTAAATAACTTATCAAATTCAAATATTAAAAATGCAACCTTTTTAAAACTTTCCCAAAATGTTCAAGAATATGCAAATATTTACTTTTATAATTATTTGCAAAATTATTCACAAAAAGTTAATGGAAGAGATACAAAAGTAGTTGATTCAATTGGAACAAGACAAACTTTTACAATTGACGTTCAACAAAAAGGTCAAGATTCAACAACAAACCAAGTAATTCATTTTATTAATTCCGGAATTAGCCCTGAGATTTTTAATAAAATTAGTTTTCAAAATCAAAGTTTAGACCAACAGCAACAACTTGGACGTCTATTTAACGAAATTCAAGATTATAAATCAAATAGAGAAACTAAACTATTTCCGCAAGTTGGAAAAATTTTAGATAATTCAAATACAAAAATTCCGGCAATTTTTCAAGCTAAAGTAATTGCTGCTGCTCATGAAAGTTACGGAATTGATCCAAACCTAATTGATTTAAAAGTAACTTTTGGTAATGTTGAATTTCAAGATGATCAAAAATTGCTTTACCAAAACATCTTAAATACAAAAATTGTCTTACTTAAAAAAGTTCAAGACGAAAATCCAATTGCTACTACAAATACTTCGGCAAACCTTGATTTTCACGGAATAATTTTGTTACCAAATTACCAATTTGGCTATGTTTTTAAAAACCTTGGCGAGATTAAATGAACCCTGCTACCTGAAAATATTATAAAAACCGGCAATACAAATCCGGGAAGTCGTGAGCAGAGAACACAAGCTTTACTGGCAAATTTCTTGGAAAGTAAAAACTTTGAAATTGATGCAAAAATTTCTGACAGTGGTTGATTTAAACGGGTAGATAATTTTTCAAATACAGCAACAATTCCGTTAATTTACTATTACTTTTCAACTAATGTTCAAAATGAAATTGACACACAAAAATCAGCGCGTTCTTTATTTTTACAAGCTGCAGATGCGCTAAATAATTCTGTTTTAGTTGATAATGGCTTTTTCTTAAAACCTGATGTAGATGCAATTTTTAATGCGCTTGCTCTTGCTGCTGATGAAATTAAATTAGTTGATATTCTTGCTTTTCGAATTAAAAATTATAATTTACTTTCTGAATTGCTTGTAAAAGCCGGTCATATTTTAACTAAAAATAACCGCCCAACAATTATTAATGATGTTCTTGCTAATTTTGTTGACCAAATAATTGCTAAAACTGAGCAATCAGCTACTACTAATTCAGAGCGAAGTCTTTATCTTGTTAGACAAATTTTTTCATTAAACTCAATTTTATCTACTTTTGGTGTTGATATTTTTGATCAAATTCAACGACTTGGTGGCATCGAGGCACTCGCGAAGGCAATTAAAAATCCAATAAATCTATTAAATGGATTCCAAAAAGTCATTTATTCAATTGACTTTGAAAAACTCCTTGATAAATTAAATAATTGATTTGAAGAAGCTAACAAAAATAAATCAAACTTAATTAGTCTTTTTTCAGGTGTTGATTTTATTAAAGAATTTTTAGCCTCAATTGACCAACAAAGAATAAAAGCAGGTTTAATTGATATTGTTAATGAAATTGATTTCAATGCAATGTTTTCAACTGTTGTTGATGAAAAAACTAAAGGCTTTTTTGGATTTTTAACAAGACCAATTGTTGAAAGATTTGCAAAAAATAAACAAGCTGAAATTATTAAAATTCTTACAAAATTAAACGGCAAAGGTCAAAATAATCCTTATTCAAACATTAACGAAGGTCTAATTGAATTAATTACTAATTTTGACATCCCAACTTTTGTAAAAAATCTTGATTACTTAACAAAAACTGTTCACTCAGATGATTATGATAAATATTTAAAATTACCAGAAAATTTGAAAAAAGCACAAGAGAACAAAGTATTTTTTAAACGAACTGAACTACAAGTTAATGATTATTTAATTGCTCTTGTTGGAACTTTTCTCAAAGATGAAAAAACAAGACAAAGCACAATAAATTCATTAATTAAAATAATTAATGCATCTTCAAAAGGGCAAGATTCAGGAAGTGGACAAGTTGGTCTTCGTTATTTCCTTCCTGGAGTTGATGATCAAAAAATTGATATTTATGACTTACAATTTTTTAGTTCTAACTGAAATTCAGTTGCAAATACTGATAATTTACAAAAAAGTAAGCAAATTGATGTCTTAGCAAGTTCAGTTCTGACAAAACTCAGCGAAAATCCTGAACTAAAAATTACAAATTTAACATTAAATGAGCGAATTTTTCTAAATAGATATTTAAGAATCGCTAATCTTGATAATGTTGAAGATATTAAAAATAGACTTCAAGAAATTAAAGACATTTTTGAAATCTTTAATTTTAAAAATTATACAAAAACCGGTAATATTATCACAAATATTAAACCACCAAGTCTTGATGATGCAAATATTTTTGCAAATTATGAATCTATTGGTGACATTCTTTACTTTTTAACAAATTCAATCAAAATTCCCGCTCAAATTGAAGATGATGGTAAAGCCTCACCGGCAACTCCACTAAGACTAAAGCCAATTTATATTTCAGCCTCAGCAGATTTAATTGATAAATTACAAAGCTCAATTATTGCTGATCCTAGTTCAATTATTTCGCTTGGGGTTCGTAATTATCGTTTTTGAATTCGTTTTGTTGCTGAAAACAACCTTCCAAATTTAGAACTCCAACAGGCATTTAATAAATTATATTCTTTTGCCAATTCTTCATCAACAAATGCAATTTTAAATGAAACAAAACTTTTTGGTGGAATTAAAAATCTAGAAAACCAAGAAGGACTTTTTGCCGGTCTGCCTGCTGCATCAAGATCAATTTTACAACCTTATCTTACAAGTCTAAATTTAAACAACAACACTGAATTTAGAAATCTTTTGAATGACCCAGTTTTTGCCAAACAATATACCGACCAACATGGTAATACAAAAACTATTAAAAGTTGACTAACTGAAAATCAAACTGAATTAGTCGAAAATTTAGGATATTTGGCTTATTATGCACAAAATTATCCTTTTGAAGCAAACTTTAACAAATCTGTTAAATACATAATGGATAATTTTTTGCTTGAGAATAAATTTTCTGATTCACCTTTCAAAAAACGCTTTCTATCAACGCTTGTTAGCCAATATGCCACTTTAAATCCTTTACTTGTTGGGCTAAATTTAGAGTCTCTTGGACTTGGACAATTTTTTTCAGCCCAACTACCACAAATTCCGTTATGATTCTCAACAAATCCTGATGCCCAAATCGAAACTGAAGCAAACAATTTTAATCTTGCCTTTATTTTACAATCACGAATTCCGTCTATAAGACAAGTTCAAGGTGATCCTTCAACTCAACAATCACAACTAATTGATCTTTTATCATCACAAATAAGAAATAACGAAGAAATTCCTCCTTTTATTTATAGCAATTTGGCAAGCAGTGTTTCGCTTGATTACTATAAACTAAAAGACATTTCTGCTTTAATTTTCGAAAAATCAAAAGATAATCCCGAATTTTTTGGTATTAATATTTACAAATTTTACGAAAAATTCTTCGAAAAAATTATTGTTACCCGTATTGCAAGCAACTCAATTAACATTGACGATAATCGTGCATATGTTATCAAAGTCAATAATTCTTATTTAGAAAAAAATCAAAAAGAAATCTACCAAGGACAAATTCCTGACAATGCTAGTGATATTGAAAAATTAATTGATCAATTAGATGATAAATACATTTTAAATGCCGCTGGTCTTAAATATATAATTGTTGGTTCTGATTTTAGTATTGATTATTTATATCCAGTTATTGACGAAAAAAATATTAAACTCGATCCTTCAAATCAGGCTTTGGCCTATGTAAATAAATTCGGTTTTGATAAGGCTCGATTTTCATATCGTTCAAATCCAGTAAAAAATTACTTATTGGTCAAATTAAAACCCGGAGGGAATTTAGAAAAATTCAAGCAAGATACTGATGACTTAATTGCCAAAAATTTTTCCTTAAATCGTCTCCAGCGAACATTTAGTGCTGATGAAATTGACTTTTTAAATCCCGAAAGGTCACTGAGAATTTCAGTTGGAACAAATATAATTTCTACTTTTTCATCAATAAATATTTATATAACCTTATTTTTATCACTTCTAGTACTTTTTGCTGTTGCCTTTATTATCAAACGTTATATTTCAACAAACAATAAAGTTCTTGGAATTCTTCGGGCTCAAGGATATACACTATTTGAAATTGCTTCTTCATTTCTCTCAATTGGTTTAATGATTTCATTTATTGGTGGACTGCTTGGTTATTTAGTTGGATTTTTTGTCAAAATTCCGCTTGTTGGCTTGATTTCACAGTTTTGAGAATTTGATGTAAATCTTTATAGTTTTGAGCCAATTTCATTTGTATTTTCCTTTGTAGTTCCATTTATTGCAATTAGTGCCTTAATTTATTTAGTAATTCTTTGAAATTTAAAACAAAAACCAAACCAATTATTATCAGGAATTAGTGAAATTAACACTTCAAAATTCGCCCAAGGAGTGGCAAAACTATTTCGAAAAACCAAAATTGTCAACAAATTTTCAATTTCACTTGTTATTAATTCAACTTGAAAAATTGTCTCACTAATAATTGCAATTATTATTGTCCAATTTGCGCTAATTTTCTCACTGTCTTCACATAATATTTTCCAAAACACAATTACAAAAACTTACTTAAATCGTCATTATACATACAAATTAAATCTTTTTAGTCCAACGCGTGAAGGTGGACCGTTAGTTGTTTATAATCCAAAAAATCTTGAGAAAAACTTATATGTTCCAATTGGATCAGGTTCTGAGATTAACACTAATTCACCAAATTACTTCCGGCCAGGAAATCCTTCAGTTTTTGGCGATACCAACCAAAATGGTGAGATAAATATTAACTCAAAAAATCCGGTTGTTCTTTCTCGATCAGGATTAAATATTAAAATTAGTGAATCAAATAACCTTTCAATTTTTGATATTGTTCTTTCAAACCTTCCTGAATCATTGCGAAATAATATTTTTTCAATTTCCAACAAAGTTGTTCACCAAATGGAACAATCACAAAATATTGAAGAAAAAATCGCTAACAAACAACCATATTTTAAATATTTAGCCGATCCGGGGAATGTTAATTTAGGTAGATTTTGGTACTTCAAGTTCGATCCTATAAAGAATGACTACCTGGCTCATGAAGTATCAATTTTTGGCCAAGTCAAAAATCGTGATGAATACCGGAAATTTTTAGTCGAGTCATATTTGAACGCAAATGTTGAAAAAGACTTTACTGTTTCCTTTGCTGGAATTTCCCTAAGTGCTAATGCTGATAAAAACGCTCCGCAAAATCAAGTCTATACTTACATTGACACTTCCTATAATAACGGTTCATCAATTGAAAATGGTCTTAAAATTTACGGTTATAATACCCAAAGCCAAAATAACCCAATAATTGAAATTAAAGATGAATCCAACCAAGATTTACTAAAAACCATTAATGATTTCAAAATTGAAAATGATATCTATCCATTAGTTGTCAACCACGTTTTTGCCAAAAAACACAATTTAGGGATAGATTCAATAATTGAAATGCCAATTATTAACACTATTGATCGTTATTTAGCAAAAATTCGTGATATTCCACAAAAAACTGCTAAATTTAAAATAATTGGTATTTCTGATACTTATATAAATTCAGAATTAATTACCTCACAAGACGTGGCAAATAAACTTCTTGGTCTTGATATTTATGACTCAGTCTTAGAATTTTACAATTTAAAACCATTTAACGGACTAATTCTGGCCTCACCTGATATTGAGCAAATTACTAATTCCTTTACTTTATATTCACCTTCTGGATACTGGGCAGGTAGTTCAGAGATTAACGTTGATTCACTAAATAATGATGATACAATTGGTTATTTTGCTAACATTTTTGCTTTTAGTCAAGACGAACAAGGCCAAAAAGGTGCCTTACAACTTGCTGGTTACTCAAAAGACGAAATTTTAAAAATTATTAACCTCAAAAATCAGCAACAAAACGCAACCTGAGTCAACCAAAATTCAAACTTAGATTTCCAATCACTCACTGATCCAACTTTTGTCAACCAAAACCTTTCTTCAATTAAACAGTCACTCAAAAATTTCAACGAAATTTATGGTAATACAATTTACCAAATTGCCGCCCAAGGTGTTGAGGCTAAAAATATTGAAACAAACTTTATTTCTAATTTTGCTAATCTTTTTGGAGCCGGAATTAATATTGTTGTCATTATTTTCCTAGCGGTTTCCTTAATTATTTTAATAATTATCGCTTCTTCAATCATTAATGAAAACCAAGAAAACATCGCGATCCTAGACGTTCTTGGCTATTCAAATCGAACAAAATTAAGACTTTTCTATAGCATTTATCTCCCAATTTTAATTTTAGCAACTCTAATAAGCGTTCCTTTTGCAATGCTCGGAATGGGAATATTTAGCTCGTACATTCTTGCTTCAAATTCAATTTTCCTTGCTTTGGCAATATCAGTTCCTGTCTTCTTTATCGCGTTATTAATAATTAGTGTAATTTTCTTTAGTGTGCTTGCAATTCTTTGGCGCTTCTTAACAAACCGTAAATCTGTTTATGTAATTAAAGAAAAAGTATAATTTTCATTTATTCACTAATTTGTTTGAATTAAAATATAAGTCAAAAATAATCTAAAAACTTGGGGTCACCCAAGTTTTTTATTTACTCTTTTTTTGATAGTTAATTTGCCAATTTTGGCGTTAAAAATAACTATCAAGGCAAAAACACTAAATTATCAAAGGCATTCAAAAGGACGAGTCAAAATGAAAGAATTAAAATAATTGACTCAACAAAAACAAATTAAATACAACAAAAATCACTCAATCAAAAGGCTTAAAAATCTCATTTGCATTTTACAAAAGAATTTTTAAGCAAATTTACAAAAACAGAACGGCAACAAAAACTTAAACAAAAAAAGATAAACAAAAAATCAAATCAACCTAGAATTTTTTATTCCGTTTTGCATCCAGAATTAATCAATATCAAAGGCAAAATTTTGAAAATGTAACTATCGCTTACCAAAAAATAAATTATTATGGAATGGTAAAATACTCAATACTTCAA
Source organism: Mesomycoplasma ovipneumoniae (assembly GCF_024758565.1). Taxonomy (NCBI): domain Bacteria; kingdom Bacillati; phylum Mycoplasmatota; order Mycoplasmoidales; family Metamycoplasmataceae; genus Mesomycoplasma; species Mesomycoplasma ovipneumoniae. The sequence continues at coordinate 855,676 of NZ_CP079199.1, read as the reverse complement.
AGCTGTCTGTCATATAAAAGTCAAAATTTTTATATGAACTAAATTATTTTGCAGATTTTCTGGGAATATTAATCTAACACTCACGAAAGAAAAATCTACTTACTAATCAAATAAAGCAAACTAAAAAAGCTAAAATTTTAACTTAAAAAGCAAAATTATGAGATTTTTAAACTACTTTTTTAGTTCAAAACACTGGCAAAAATCACAAAAAAATACAACTACTATTTAAACTCAATGTAAATAGAAAACTCATTTTTACTTACGTTGAGCCTAAAAAAATATATGAAGTTTTGAAAGAACAATAACTAAAATCCATAAATTTGTAGATTTCTAAACGGTCAAATTTAAGGCATACCATCATATTTAAAAATATAATGGATAATTCGCATTTTTGATTTTTTTACAGCAAAAACATAACTAATTCCCCCTTAATTCAATATCAAATTTATTAATTATTCTTAGTGAGGTTATTATAGCATAATTTTATTTTAGACCAAACATTTTTTTTTTTTTTTTTTTGCAAAAGGTTAATTTTTAAAATAATAAAAATTAAGATTTTAGGTCAAAAAAACACGGATTTACAGGTATTTTTTTGGATATTCACATTCACTAAAAGTGAATTTTTGCCATCAAACTGTCAAACTCACGGGTTAAAAATTTAGGCTGATCTAACTAATTTTTTTAGATTTTTGCTCTAAAAAAATAAAGAAAATTAAAAATAAACTCGGACAAAAAAAGCTAACAGTAAGGTGTTAGCTTTTTTTCCGGTTCAGCCCACACAATTAATTTTTACCTTAATTTGTGTTGTGCTTGAACTTCAATCAAGCATAATGATTTCAATATATCATTATCTCTGTTCAACATTCAATTTCTCCTCTTACATATTCTTAATTGATTTTTTTATATGCTGCCTTTCTTCTGTTGACAAGTTATATTTATCAAAAAGTTGTTCATCGATTTCTACAATAGATTTTGTCCAATCTATATCTGATTTTTCTGTAAAATCTTGCATAGGAACAAATCTATAAACTATCTGAGTTGTATTTTGCGAAGATTTTACTAATGAAATCATATATCTAGAAAATTTGGTTTTTAAATATTTTTGTAAACTTTCGGCTTCAAACAAATTATCAAATTTCCCTATTGGGATTAAAGAATCTGTGCAAGCACTCTTTAATCCGCCAATATACGGCTCTCCAATTACTTTTTTATCTGTATTTGGAGCTCCAGCAGATTTTGATATAAAGACTTTATAAGAGTTAAAAATATCTATGTTTTTAGTAACTTTATCTTCGGTTATGTAGCGAACCAAATTATGTTTACATCTAAGTTCGCAAGCATTTTCAAAAATATCTACCGATGAAACTGTCTTTACAATACTTTCTTTTCCTGTTATCCCAAAAGCATTTCGCCCTGTGGTAATTTCTGTCAATGAAGAAAATTCTTCATCCCTAACCTTATTCAAGACACTGAATTGTATTTCATCAGTTAGCACTATATCTAAACCTTTTAAGAATAAATTTCGCTTCGTTGAGATTTTTTCCCCTTCTAAAACCTTTACAAAATTAATATCTCCAATATGATTTGAGGAAGACAAGAAGTGGCAAATCCCTCCCTTAATTTCTACATGATGAAAAATACTATTTGTATCTTCATAGTAATATAAATCTGACAATGTATTCTCATCTTTTAAAAATTCTCTTAATTTTAGAAAAGATTTATCTTGTGCATCCCCTGTAAACCATCTTGCTGGTATTATCAATGACGACAGATTGGAAGATATTTTCATAGATAAGATAGTATAATAAGGAAAAAGTTGCTTTGACAAAGAAGAATTTGATTTTTCTTTACTTATAATTTTTTGATATGGGGGATTTCCTATTATTGCTCCAAAATTCACTTTTTTATCACCTGCCTTTACTTCATCTTGTAATGTTATGTTGCTAAATTTTTTATTTTGCTTTAATATCCCACTTATTTTCTCATAATCAACTTCATCTTTATCATTTTTTACCTTAATCAAATCATAGGCATTAAACATCGCTGCTATATTTTCAACATTTAAGTCCAAAATTTCATAAAATCTTCTTGTAAATGCATATGCAATAGATGATGTCGGAATAGAGTAAATAATATCCTTAACATTTTCATGTGAATACCCAAGTTCAGATGTCAATCTCTTATATAAAGCAACTGCGTATTCTCCAGATTTACTTGCAATATCTAAAAGCTTATCTTGATTAGATACAATCTCTTTTAGACCCTCTTCAGGTAATAAACCAACCATTTCATCACACACCTTAGATGGTGTAATAACCTCTGATTCAGACATTCTATTAAATTTTTTGATAGATGTCATTGCTCTTTCAATAGGCTCAATAGATTCATCACAAGCAAGCATTGATATATTTTGTATTTTATAATCAAGTCTGCTTCGCTTAAACGGATCCATTGACTTGCTTATCTTTTGAATGATAGCTTTATCCAAAAACAAATTTTTAGATAAGCTAATATTTTCATCTCTTTCAATCACGCTTAAAATATCATCAAGTGAAGCTACTTTATCCTTAGTCAAAAAAGAAAAGAACAAAATCCTCTGGTAATATGTTTTAATCTGACCTTCTAATTTCTCTAGTTCTTTATCGCTTTTTTCTTCGATAGAATCATTATTCTCTGGTTTATCTTGTTTTTGTTCAGATTTTTTGTCTTCCTCAAGAGCTTCATCGATATCAAGTTCATCACCTTGACCTTGGTTTGGATCTATTGTTAGTCCTTGCTTAGAATTAAATTCAGCTTGCTGTTCAAAACCAGGACAAAAAATTAACACTAAGGTGTTGGCTTTTTGTCCTGGTTTAGTTTTGGGCACTTTTTTAACTTTTTTGGCAAAAGTTAATTACCTATTTTAAAACAATGACAAAAATCAATTTATGGACAAAACAGCAAAAATCATAAAAAAATATAACTACTATTTAAACTCAATGCAAAAAGAAAACTCATTTTTATTTACATTGAGCCTAAAAAAATATATGAAGTTTTGAAAGAACAATAAAAAAAGCCTTAAATTTATAGATTTCTAAACGGTTAAATTTAAGGCATTCCCATCATATTTAAAAATATAATGGAAAATTTGCACTATCTGATTTTTTTAAACAAAAAACATAACTGATTCCCCCTTAATTCAATATTAAAATTTATTAATTTATTCTTAAGTGAAATTAATTATAACCTAAAATTTTTTTAAACCAAGCATTTTTTTCTTTTTTTGCAGAAGGTTAATTTTAAAATAATAAAAATTAAGATTTTATGTGAATAAACATGGATTTGCCGATATTTTTGCATATTTATATTGACTAAAAAGTGAATTTTTGCCATCAAACTGCCAAACTCAGGAGTTAAAAATTTAGGCTAATCTAACTAATTTTTTAGATTTTTGCTCTAAAAAATAAAGAAAATTAAAAAATAAACTCGGACAAAAAAGCCAACACCTTAGTGTTAGCTTTTTTTTCCGGTTCAGCCCACACAATTAATTTTTACCTTAATTTGTGTTGTGCTTGAACTTCAATCAAGCATAATGATTTCAATATATCATTATCTCTGTTCAACATTCAATTTCTCCTCTTACATATTCTTAATTGATTTTTTTATATGCTGCCTTTCTTCTGTTGACAAGTTATATTTATCAAAAAGTTGTTCATCGATTTCTACAATAGATTTTGTCCAATCTATATCTGATTTTTCTGTAAAATCTTGCATTGGTACAAATCTATATGTGATTCTTGTTCCGTTTTGATTAGCTTTAGCTATGCTGATCAAAAATCTTACAAATTTAGTTTTTAAATATTTTTCAATATTTTTACAAGAATTAATGTCAAGGTCTAATTCGCCACCGATAACTAAATATGTTTCTGTGACTATTGAATTTGGTTCACTAATAATTGTATTTAAATTATCATCTGGCAAATTCGTACCTATATTATTTGCAAAAGGAGTTATAACTTTCCACTTCTCAACTATGGCTTTATTTTTAGGGATATCATCATATTCAACATATCCGATTCGTCCTTTACTTGCGTATATTTTCACAGGATTTTCTAAAGTACTTTTATCCTTTTGAAACTGATCATTTTTTGCATATTTTGTTGTAAATCCAAATGGATTTCTTGTTGAAATAAATGTAGCTAACATATCTTCAGAATTATCCTTCAAAGAAATATCACCATTTTTTACCATTTTATTTATTATGTTATATGCAACATTATTAGTAATAAAAACATCAATATTTTCAATTTTTTTATTCCGGATTTGGTCACTAACTATTTCTCCGTTTTTAACAATTCTGATTCGAATTCCTGAATAGTCATTATCGTACATTTTGTCAAAAAGGAAATAGTTAACTCCTCCTCTTAAATTTACTTGAGGAAAAACATTTTGCGGTGTAATAAAATTTGTTATTTGTTTTAGTCCCTTTAGATTTAGCATATATTCTCTAAAATCATCTAAACCCTTTCCACCAGTAAACCAAACACTTGGAACAATCATTGTAATAAGGTTTGGATTTACGCTCATAGAAATCATTGATAATTTATTATATATTGGCATTGCGCTGCCTTTTCCGCTATCATTATCGCTTATTTGATATGGAGGATTACCTATTACTACTCCAAAATTCACTTTTTTATCACCTGCCTTTACTTCATCTTGTAATGTTATATCACTAAATTTTTTATTTTGCTTTAATATCCCACTTATTTTATCATATTCAACTTCATCTTTATCATTTTTTACCTTAACCAAATCATAGGCATTAAACTTTGTTGCTATATTTTCAACATTTAACTCCAAAATTTCATAAAATCTTCTTGTGAATTCATATGCAATAGATGATGTCGGAATAGAGTAAATAATATCCTTAACATCTTCATGCAAATACCCAAGTTCAGATGTCAATCTCTTATATAAAGCAACTGCGTATTCTCCAGATTTGCTTGCAATATCTAAAAGCTTATCTTGATTAGATACAATCTCTTTCAAACCCTCTTCGGGTAATAAACCAACCATTTCATCACACACCTTAGATGGTGTAATAACCTCTGATTCAGACATTCTGTTAAATTTTTTGATAGATGTCAGTGCTCTTTCAATAGGCTCAATAGATTCATCACAAGCAAGCATTGATATATTTTGTATTTTATAATCAAGTCTGCTTCGCTTAAAGGGATCCATTGACTTGCTTATCTTTTGAATAATAGCTTTATCCAAAAGCAAATTTTTAGATAAGCTAATATTTTCATCTCTTTCAAGCGCGCTTAAAATATCATCAAGTGAAGCTACTCTGTCCTTAGTCAAAAAAGAAAAGAACAAAATCCTCTGGTAATATGTTTTAATCTGACCTTCTAATTTCTCTAGTTCTTTATCGCTTTTTTCTTCGGTATAATCATTATTCTCTGGTTTATCTTGTTTTTGTTCAGATTTTTTGGCCTCATCAACAGCTTTGCCAATATCAAGTTCATCGCCTTGACCTTGGTTTGGATCCATTGTTAGACCTTGCTTAGAATTAAATTCAGCTTGCTGTTCAATCGCTTTTCTAATATCATCATCTTTTAAAATTGAAAAATCTATTGGTATATCCAAAACTTCATCTGATACACTTCTTTGATTGTTATATTCACTGATTGCCTCTAATATATTAGTCGCATCCACCACTTTTATTTTATTATGATTCATCATAATAACTGGAGATATTCTAAGCTCTTCGGCAATTCTTTCTTTTAATTTGCTATTTCCATTTTCTTCTGTGTTTACGTTATAAATCAAGGACTTTTGTTCCTGCATTCTAAACAATCTATCTGGATCAAAATCAACAAGTAGTGTTTGTGGTTTTAGATTTTCTTTTATGACACCACTAGCACTAGACAATGTTCTAACATATTGATTTTGTAGTCTAAAAATAGCCTGATCATATTCTTGCGGAGAAGATGTATCTTTAAAATAAAGCATTGTATCCCATTGCTCAACAGTAGAACCAGTAAGCATTCTGTTAACTGTTAGAGTTATCGTCTTTTTATTTAAATCTTCACATTGCTTTATTTTATTCTTTATATCACTTGGTTTTTTATATATCTTTCCTGCATCAACACCAGAGATATTTATAATCTCATACTCACCAAGATTTTTAAAGATCTCTTTTTTAGTATCTAAAAGCTCTTCCATAGCATCACAAGAGGCACAATACGGAAGCACCATTACCATGTGACGGCACATCTTACCTTTTTTGATTTTGTCATAATCTAAAAAACCAAGTAAATTCTCATCCTCTTTACTGCCATCTATAACCTGAAGCAAATCTAATATTTCAGTCTCGTTTATGAATTTCTTATGTCGATTATTTACTGTATCTTTTTTTATTGACTCGGGTTCAAATAATTTGGAAAAAGCAAATGTAATTCCACTTCTTTTAAGAGCTTCCATTTTTTCACGGGAAGACTTGTTAGGATTAAATGCAAATCGAACCATTTGTGGAAAACCATAATATGGATTATCCCATTCGTTTATATCATCCTTATTAAGATTATTTTTATCCCATTCTTCCTGTTCTTTAACTATATCTGAGAATTGCACAAAAGAGATAATATCCTCTTTTTCAAACTCGCTTCCCATCAAGATACGATAAGGTGTTCCAGATAAGTGCAGTCTAATTTTGGCATTTATTTGTTTTAGTTTTTCCTCTGCTACATTTACATCAATATTCTCATCATCAAGTTTATCAATATTGGTCTTGTCGGATTTTTTATACCCTGCATTTTCTAAAATTTTTCCAAAAGATTCTGCTCTTGCTCCGAAATGAGTTTCATCAATAATAAGCAAATCAATCTGTTCACTAAAAAGTTCTTTATGCTTATCTTTAATTGCATCACCCTGTAAATCCTGCAAGGTTAAAAATATTACAACTTTTTTATTTTCTTCCCTATTTGCCTTAATGGCATTTTCATTTGAAGTTAGATCATAAGCATCTAGGAACACATACTCCCAAAAGTTGCCTGCTCCCTCAACATTTTTTTTTCATTCATCTTTTACATCAGCTTTTGCCGATACCACCAAAACGATATTTGCAGAGATTTCTAATGCACAGCAAAGAGAAGTAAAAGACTTTCCAAAACGCATAACGGCATACATAAGCAGGTTTCTTCTACCATTCTTTACAGCCCTAATAAAGCTATCTACAGCTGATTGTTGATTTGGTCTTAAAGTCCATTGTTCTCCTCTTTGATAATGAAAAGTCTGTGGAAGCCTATTCTTCGAACTATAATATTCATATTTACTTGAATTTGCGTGATAGTTTTCTTTTATATCTTCAATAGCATTATTAATATCATCCATTTCTGTTTCCTTAAAAAATTCTCTACTGTAATAAACCCCATCTTCCAATTCTTCTGGTTTTAGTCTTTTCTTATTTAAATCATTTTCAAGGTATTGATGAATAGCATAATCTCTAAAATAAGTTTCTCCATCAATAATAGTTTTATTTTCATATTGTTTTTCAAGATCGGGGAAAAATGCTCTTCACTCGTTTAATCTTTGTGATACTGGTCTATATGTGTCACCAACCTTTAAATAATTTGGCACTGTGTTTGTTGTAAAAGCATATATATGTGGATCTACACGTCCTATTATAATTCTATCAAGCACATCGATTGCTTCTATTTTTGTTTTTTCCATTTTTTGCGACCTTTGTTTACTAAATCTTGGAATGTATGAATTTTTTTTGTTCTCCAATCTTTAATAATACATAAGCTTTTCTTTGTTTTTTCTCGTACATCAAATATTTCTGACTGCTGAAATTGTTCCGTAGCTTCTTCATAAGGAATTTTAAAAGTCAGACCATCCATCTGCCATATATTCCACGAAATTATTTTTGCAATATTGATTAGTTCTTTTTCGGTTGGTTGTCTATTTAGATTTTCTTCCATATACTCACAATATGAAATAAGTAGATTTTCTCTTGCGATAAGAAGGCTATCTCCTTGAAATTCAAATCCATATATACTTTGGAATGCTCTTTCAGATCATTTAAGCCATTCTTCCTCACTAGAGGTATTTTCACCTACAATTCTCATTTTCCTATCTAGCATACCTATTCTATCCTTTAACTCAAATGCTTTTCCAGTAACTGTATCATATCTACTAACTAAATAGGGGGCTTCTCCACAAGTAATCTCAAGTCTTCTCTCGTCAACATAATTTTGCCAAGTTTTATTTTTTTTATTTGGAAATTTGATTTTTTCTGTATTAGTTTCCCAACTTTTTTCAATTTCTCTATTAAATATATTTTCGCTCTCAAACCAAGCATTATCCACAAGATTATTTTGTGCATTACAAACCCAGCTAGGTGTAAAAACTTCAGCTTTACCCTTTGTTCTATTATTTTGTTTTTCTTTTGTCTTTAATATCCTAGGTTTAATCACACCTAAATTTTGTCCGATTATAGATTCAAATAAAATTTCATAGTGTGAATTATATTTTTCCCCTAGTGAAATATAATCATCAGTCGCTCAAATTATATTTCTATTTGTTGTTCTATCAATCAGAAGGGTTTTAAGAACTTTTTCGCTCCATTTACCTTCATCTACATTTATTGTAAATTCCATTTATTTATCTTCCTTTATTTTATGCTATGATGTTAAAATAATATTAAACTGTTATTTTTTTTGTCCTAGTTTAAAATCACAAAAAAATACAACTACTATTTAAACTCAATGTAAATAGAAAACTCGCTTTTACTTACATTGAGCCTAAAAAAATATATGAAGTTTTGAAAGAACAATAATTAAAAGCCATAAATTTCTAGATTTCTAAACGGTTAAATTTAAGGCATCCCATCATATTTAAAAATATAATGGATAATTCACATTTTCTACTTTTGTATGACAAAAAACATAACTAATTCCCCCTTAATTCAATATCAAATTTATTAATTATTCTTAGTGAGTCTAATTATAACATAATTTTATTTTAGACCAAGCATTTTTTTTCGAGTTTGGCAGTTTGATGAGATAATCATAAAAAAGCATCGGGTTTTCAGTGCTTTTTTGATTTTTTTGGCAAAAGTTAATTAGCTATTTTATTAGTAATTTATTAGATATCAAGGCAGAAATCATAATTATTTCAAATATTTGGCTCTCTAGAAACACCAGTGCGATTTTTAAATATCATTCGCTGATCTTAAATGTTAAATTCAATCTTTTTATCTTTATTTTTGTAACAACGTTACAGAACCCGCCCTTAGTCAAGATTTAATTGTTGCATTTGCTCCTGAAATTGCCTCAGGGGCAAAAAAAGATTTACGAGAGTTTCGAACGACAGCTAAAAAATTAAATTTAGCTAACACCGGCGCATTGACTCTTAAGCCAATTTCAACCACAACTGTAAATCTTAGTGTAAAGTTAAAAAATTAAATTAGTAGTAAAAATTCAGACAATTACTATTTCCATCTGCAATCTATCGAAATGATAGTTGTTGGCATACCTATTATTTGTATATCAAACTTCAGGCTCGGTTCGACCTTTGTAGATGTATTGTGAATTCTAAAGCTGAATTGCCAACCACCATCAAGATATAATTCCAAGGTATTTTTACTGTCTGGTTTATATTCTAAACTTACAATTCGTGTTGGAAGTGTTGATATTGGTAATTCAATGCTTCTTTTAAGGTTGTTTCCTTGATTGTTTAAAGTGCCTCTTAAGTTATAACTTTGAATTTGAGTTATTCGTTTGCTATCAATTCCAATAACTTTATAAAAATCAAATTCTCCAAGTAAATACTCCACCATAAGTTTTGGTATGTCTTTTCCAAACAAATGATTTTGTCTTTCCAATTCACCTTTGAAAGCATTTAACAATGGAATATATACATCATCTTCTTTATTAGGTAAATCACTCCACTTAGATCCCTTTTGTTTCTCAACATCAAGATATTCAAATATAGGCTTAATATCTTCCCAATATTGTTCGGAACAATCTACCCCATACCATTTTCTACCAAAATCTAAGTTCTTAGATAGCCTACTATGCTTAACTGCAAAATGATTATGCTTAACACTTAAGCCTATTTCCCATTCAATCCCTCGTCTGATAATCAAGATATCTCTCACATCACCCTCTTTCCCTTTATCATCTGATTGAATTTTTAGTTCAAGATCATCATCCCCATCATCTAAAATCAAAGGTTCAAGATCAAATATAGTCTTAACTCCTGCCAAGGCACTAACTTTATATATTGTTTTTTCAGAGTCAGTTAAAGTATTCCATGCTCTTTCTGCAGCAAAGTAACTACTATTTTCTTCTATCTTTGCTGGTCTTATTTTAGATATTTCTTCAAATAATGTAATCAGGTAAGCGAACTCATATGCTCTTCCTTGATTATTACTTTTATTGCTCATGATTAACCCGCAATTAATTATCTGTTCCAGTTTTTAATAGATTACTATTTACACTTGAATCATCCAAAGCAGATAGAATTGCTTTAGCCATTTCAAATGCAAGATTTACTGGCACAGCATTGCCAATCATTTTATAGGCATCATTTAAGTTCGTATAGTAAAATTTAAAATTGTCCGGAAACCCTTGAATTCTTGCACATTCTCGCACAGTTAGTCTCCTGTAAAGTGTTTCTTTTCCTGGTGCAAATATATTTTTATTTTTTTCTACTTTAGGCATTACTGGTGCCTGCGGATGTAACTGACATTGCCTTCCTGAAGCTTGAACTGTAAATGCCTGTTCACCCCACTGTCTCACTCTATTTCTACTCATAAAAATAGGTGAGTATGAACCAATGAAATACTCATGATTCAAAACTTTGCAATTATCTCCATTAGTTTTATTTCCTTCTAATGCCGGTATTGCAGAGTCTTTCAAATCGAAAATTGTATCTTTAAAAGTTAATTTAGTTTCATAGGATTTTGGCGGTTCAAATTTAACTTTCAAATCTTTCCTAAACCCTACATAAAAAACTCTTTTTCTATCTTGTGGAACACCATAGTCACTTGCATTTAACAAATGAATAAAGACATCATAACCAGCCTCTTCAAATTGAGAAACTATATTCTCAACAGCATCATTATGCCTTTTAGCCATCATTCCTTTAACATTTTCGGCAAGGAAAAATTTTGGTTGTTTATCCTTTAAAATGCGTATATATTGATAAAACAATTGCCCACGAGGATCTTCTATTCCTTTTAATGAACCAGCCTCACTCCATGATTGGCATGGCGGTCCACCTATAATACCATCACATTTAGGAAACATATCTGAAGGAATATCACAAATATCTCCTTTTATAAGTATTGTATCATGATTTTTTTCATATGTTTCCCAAATGGTTTTATCATATTCATTTGCAGCTACTACATTAAATCCAGCTTTTTCAAAGCCTAAGTCTAACCCTCCAGCTCCTGAAAACAAACTAATCAAATTCATACTATATTTCCTCCGAAGACTCATTAACACATTCTACAATTTCTGAAATATCACATTCCAATACATAAACCAGGACAAAAAAAATTAACACTAAGGTTGGTTTTTTTCCTGGTTTATTTTAGGGATTTTTTTAACTTTTTTGGCAAAGTCAAAAAAATAACTATCAAGGCAAAAACACTAAATTTTAAATCTAACACTCATGAATGCAAAATCTACTTATTAATCAAATAAAGCAAACTAAAAAAGCTAAAATTTTAGCTTAAAAAGCAAAATTATGGAATTTCTAAACTGCTTTTTTAGTTTAAAACACTGGCAAAAATCAATTTATGGATGGAATAACAAAAACCAAAAAAATACAACTGCTATTTAAACTCAATTTAAATAGAAAACTCGTTTTTATTTAAATTGAGCCTAAAAAAATATGTGAAGTTTTGAAAGAGCCATAATCAAAAGCCATAAATTTGTAGATTTCTAAACGGTCAAATTTAAAGCATTCCATCATATTTAAAAATATAATGGATAATTCGCAATATCTGATTTTTTAGCCAAAAGCATAATCAATTCCCCCTTAATTCAATACCAAAATTTATTAATTCTTCTTAGTTAGTCTAATTATAACATAAATTTTTTTTAGACCAAGCATTTTTTTTTTTTTTTTTGAAACGATTCAATTTAAGGTTTCCACCATACTTAAAAACACAGTGCAAAAATTGCCATTATCTAAGTTTATTGTGCTTAAAAACATAGTTAGCCCTCCTTAATTCAAGTCAAAAATTTATTCTTGTATTCTTAGTGTGAGTTTTATTGTAGCATAAAATTTTTTTAAACCAAGCATTTTTTTTTTTTTTTTTGCAAAGGGTTAAAAATTTAATTTGCTAGCTTTAGATTCTCTGGTTCCAATGGTTAAAATTTATTTTTTTATTCTTAGTGTTGAGTTTTATTATAACTTAATTTGTGGTAATTAAATCAAAAATCTAAAAATATTTTTAAAATTAAAAGAAAAACCCCTATTGAGACCAATAGGGGGTTTTTGTTGACTTGTTTAAAAATTAATTAGTTTTTTCTCTTATCCGGACGGTGAATGTTAAATTCTTTAAAAATGTTAGCAAAGGCATTATTAGTAAATCCACGGCCACGGGCTTTTTTAAGATCTAAAGGATCATGGACAATATTACCAAAATAACGGTCATCAACTACATATTCAGTGTCAACAATTGGTAGTCATTTTAGTTTTTTATCTTCTTGTTTGAATATTCCGACAAATCTAACATTTGTTGAGAAAAAATGATCAGGAATTACTGCTTCAAATTGAATTCAACCTTTGTCCTGATAGTGGGGATTGTTTGACCCATTAGTTAGCATATTAGCTTTGAGCATTGCAATTTGATTATTGTCGTTTTGGAAAACAAAACGTCAGTCATCACTGGCTTTTACATCTTGATAGTAGTCCTGAGTTGGAATTGGCAAAATTGTTGTCAGTGTAAAAGTACGTGTGTCGCGGTTAAATGCGGTTTTTTGCACTTTTAATGGATAGCCACCATCATGAATTTGGGTTCAACCTTGGGGTAAAAGGTTGACTTGTTCTCATGCTTTTTGATTATGTTTTGTACGAATTTCGGCAACTTCTGAATTTTGGAAATTAGGTCACCAATTTACAAAATTCGGGGCTATCATTTTACGGTTTTTCTCTAACTCATCAGGATCAACGAATAATAAATCAGTTAAATTAGCAGTTATTATATTTGATTGTTCTTGAATGACTTGTCTTGGATACCAAAGGTTAAAATAAGCACTTCCCCAATTAGCAGCATTAGCTCCAACTTTTTCTTTAATATTATCAGTGTATTTATCTTTAATGTCTTCTGGTTTTTGATCAGGATCATTAAATAAATCGGTGATAAAGTAGGTACTCTTGCCAAAAAAGTTAAAAAAGTATGGAAAACTCGGTACTTTTTTAGGGCTGCTTCGCCAACCTGGGAAACTCGGGTGAAATTTTGAAAGAACAATAATTAAAAGCCTTAAATTTATAGATTTCTAAACGGTTAAATTTAAAGCATTCCATTATATCTAAAAACATAACGGGAAATTCGCGTGATCTGGGTTTATTACGGCAAAAAACATAATTAATCCTCCTAATTCAATCTTTAAAATTTATTCTTTTATTCTTAGCGTGAGTTTTATTATAGCCTAAAATTTTTTTAAACCAAGTATTTTTTTTTTTTTTTTACAAACGGCTAAAAATTTAATTTGCAGGACTGAGATTCCTTAGCTCTATTGTTAAAATTTATTCTTGTATTCTTGGCAGGAACTTTATTATAACTTAATTTGTAGGACTTAAATCAAAAATGTAAAAATATTTTTAAAATTAAAAGAAAAACCCCTATTGAGACCAATAGGGGTTTGTTTGATTTATTTAAAATTAATTAGTTTTTTCGTTTATCGGGACGGTGAATATTAAATTCTTTAAAAATGTTAGCAAAAGCATTATTAGTAAATCCACGGCCACGAGCTTTTTTTAGATCTAAAGGATCAGAGATAATATTACCAAAATAACGGTCATCAACTACATATTCAGTGTCAACAATTGGTAGTCATTTTAGTTTTTTATCTTCTTGTTTAAATATTCCAGTAAATCTAACATTTGATGTAAAGAAATGATCAGGAATTACTGTTTCAAATTGAATTCAACCTTTGTCCTTGTAGTGGGGATTAGTTGACCCAGGTTGTAACATATTAGCTTTAAGCATTGCAATTTGATTATTGTCGTTTTGGAAAACAAAACGTCAATCATCGGTTGGCTTTACATCTTGATAGTAGTCCTGAGTTGGAATTGGTAAAATTGTTGTTAAAGTAAAAGTACGCGTATCGCGATTAAATGCGGTTTTTTGCACTTTTAATGGGTAGCCCCCATCATGAATTTGGGTTCAACCTTGGGGTAGAAGGTTAACTTGTTCTCATGCTTCTTCATTATGTTTTGTACGAATTTCGGCAACTTCTGAATTTTGGAAATTAGGTCATCAATTTACAAAATTCGGTGCTATCATTTTCCGGTTTTTCTCTAACTCATCAGGATCAACAAATAATAAATCAGTTAAATTAGCAGTTATTATATTTGATTGTTCTTGAATAACTTCTCTTGGATACCAAAGGTTAAAATAAGCACTTCCCCAATCAGCGGCATTAGCACCAACTTTTTCTTTAATATTATCAGTGTATTTATCTTTAATGTCTTCTTCTTTTTGATCAGGATCATTAAATAAATCGGTGATAAAGTCTGAAGCATTATAAAAAGTAACTTTTGTTGGTTGATTGGAAATAATATTTAAATAATCATCAGGCAAGGCAAAATTATCAGTAGAGAAAATTGACTGATTTGGGTGTTGGTTAGTTCAACCTTTACGAGTTGATTGTTCTTTTGTCTTATTAAGACGATAAGAATAAAGATCAACATCAGTTCCTGATTTAGAATATAGTTTTTGGTATAAATAACCATCAGGATCAAAAACTTTAAATGACAAACTAGTTAGACTTTGAACCTGAGGTATAGGAAACATATCAACTAGCGGGTCAAAACGCGGTTGGACTTGGAGATAGGGGATTTGTCACTTTTTATTTTCAATATCTAGGGTAAACAAACGTCAACCAGAGACAAAAGCTGACGAATCACCACTACTAGAAGTATCAAAATTTGTTGGATCATGTAATTTTTTTTTAGTTTTAGAATCAAAAACTACTTCAGAAGTACTTCATGGTGTACCAACAGTTCGCTCGACAATAAATTTTGGTTTAATAAAAGTAATTGTTGAATTTTGTTTTGCTTCTAAAGCTGGATCCTCTTGACTTTGAATGTTATGAATATTGCTTGATTCACGATCAAAATCCTCATCAGAAAGTTGTGAGGCTATTTCAATTGGCGCATTAATTAGCCTTTTAATATTTGAACTCTCTAAATCAAAACTAAGAGTGTTTCCGTTAACAAGTTGGAGATTTCCAACTTTAACTTCTGGGTTTGAATTTGTTAAAGCATTTAGTGATAATTTAATTGGTGAATGATTTTGATTTGGAATATGGGCAAGGGAAAAAATGTGAGACTTTTTAGTTGTGGCTCGATGAAATGCATTAACAACTGGGTCTATTAACTCTGAGGTTCATTTTCGGAGATTAGATTTAACTTTTTCGATCGTGTCTTTGGCTTCTGGCGGCGTTAGTTCTTGTTGTTGTTGTTGTTGTTGGCGTTCGAAGAGCGGTTTTAAAGCTTCTTCTAAAACTTCAGTTTTGGGATCCTGGATGAGGTCAGTAATATTTAATCGTGAAAGAATTTGATTAAATAAATCTGGAGTTAGATCATCAAGTCGGGGAGTAATATTAATCAAGGCCGGATGAATTGTCACCGGCACTGAAGACAACCACTGGCTTGTTGGCCGACCACTGGCATCAACCGGTATTGGGTTTTTAAATTCAAGAGTTATTGTTGTTGAATTTGCTAGTGGTTGATCAGGATTGTATTGTTTTGCCCAACTAGTATTTGAAACCTCAGGAGATTTTGCCAGTTCAGGAATATTAGTTTGTTGTTTGTGTACTATTAGTGTTAGACTGTTATCTGATTTAACTTTGGTTGTTTTATTGCCATCATTAATAGTTTTTACTAATGAAAGACTAACACTGTAGACTTGTGGTGAGATTTCTTTAACCGAATCAATTTCAAAAGTAAGATTTGGATCAAGTTGACTAAAATAAGAACTAAATTCTTGACCTAAAAGAATTTCCAATTTTTGTTTTAGTGTTTGTAAATCTTCGTCTTCATTTTGACTTGTTGAGTCTGAATTCTGACTGTTTTGGGAATCATCTTGAAATGGACTAGCAAAATAAGGACTCTCTTCGAGGCTGGCAAAGCTTGATACCTGTACTGCAACTGGTTTTAGTTTGTCTTTAAAAAATTCATCTTGATTAGGCTGAGTATTTTGAACTTCTGGACGTGGCTCAACAGGAACTTTGTCATCAATTCAACGGAATTGTGATTTTCTTGGAGGTACTACTTCTGGTTTTGGTTTTTTCTTGTCATAAATTGAATTAGCAAGAATTTGTAAATGACCAAATTTTTCAGCATCAAGAATTAATGATTGACTTGAAAGTGGAGCATCATCAATCATTTGGTTTAAATTATTTCTTTGTTTTACTTGTGCCTCAGATTGTCCTGATGTACGAATAAAAATTGTTTGCGGAGTTGATGAAATTACATCATCAACAAAATTACCAGCATTATCATCAAAGCCAACAACATATTTGATACTTAGACCAATTATGTTTGAATCTTGACTGTTAGAAGTTTGGGCATCATCTTGAATTTCAAATTTAATTGAAGGACGTGCTCCTGAGTCTTGATATTCATTTCAATTATTAGTTAAAGCTGCTTGGGTATAAAAGGCAAAAACTAAATCACTTAGGGTTGTAATTTTACTAAATTGAGTATTTTTAAAAGGAACTTGAGATGAATTACTTTCAAGAGTATTTCAAAAAGCTGGTTGTTTAGCAATTCTAACTGCTTCTTGGTAATTTTTAAGAATTTTGAATGTTAGTTTTTGACTGTTGTCTGTTGCTTTTTCTTGGCCAATAATTTTATCCCAAATTGCAAAAGGTAATTGGGCTAATTGGTTTTTATCACTATCAAGTTTATTAGTAATTTCAGTTTTTCAGTCTGGGGCTGGAGTGGTTGAAGTAGCACCTGAACTTGGTTGACCTGAAGTTGACTGAGTTTGATTAAAATCTAGACTTGTTGGTAAAAATAAAGCCATTCCTTGATTTGGGCTTGTAATATCATTAGTAAAATAACCATTAAAATCAAGAAGTTTGAGACCAAATGTTGTTGGTTTAACTGCAGAGTCCGTAGCTGAACCCCCTGGATTTGAGTCAATTTCTTGTTGGTTAACAAAAGCTTGGGTGTGTTGGTAGTTATCAAATTGAGTACGAATTTTTACTTTTGCTAAATCTGCCAGAGTTGGATTTAGCGGTAAGTCTTGGTAGCCTTCAAATTCAAGACCAATTTGGGATCCTATATCAACAAGTTTTTTGACTGCCTCTTTTGGTTCTAATGATAAAAGATGACGAAAATAAGCAAATAAAGAAGCACGATTTTTAAATGCTGAAGTTGAAACTGAATAAATATCAGCATTTTTTAATGCCTGAGCTGAGTCAATTGTTACATTTAAATTAGCAATTTCTGTCTCACTAGGAACTTGAATACTTTGGTTTGCTAAAGTTGAACCTAATTTAAAGTCAATATTATAACTATTTGTAGCACTTAAGAGTTCAATTAGTTTTTTATAGTCTTTTTGATTAATTAATTGTTGAATTTCGAATTTTGAAAGTAAATAAGACTCAGGTGCACCTTGACTGATATCATAAGGATTTTCTTTAGTTGCCCCAAGGGTTTTGCCTTCTCATTGAGACTGAATTGGCGAAGTATCAGCAAGTTGCTGAGCTTGTTGGCCGCTTTGAGCCTTTTTAAGTTCTTTGAGTTGCTGACTAAGTTCAGGATAAAGGCTAGCTAAGGCATCTTCGATATCTTGATCACGGAAATTATCAAGTTTAAAACTTACAGTTTTTTCTAAAACAGTTTTGATGTTTTGGCCTGTGTCGCCAAAAATTGAAGATTTAAGTTTAATTTTGATTGGCAGTTCAATAAATAATTTTTTTGAAACTGAGTTTTGACGAATTTTAGCATTTGAAACTAAAAAGTCATAATCAAGATGTTGGCGTAAATTATCAAAAAGTAAATCGTATTTACCAAAAGAAAATGTTAGACCGCGACTTAGGCTTGCATCAACTATATCTTTAATTGCTGCTGGCTTACTTACAAGTTCTTGAAGTTGTTTATAAAAATTAATTGCATCATAACGAAACAAAGAAAATTTACCAACTGATCCAGACTCTCTTAATGAATCGCGTTGGAACAAACTAAGTGATGAAGGAAGTAAAGGATCAGGTTCTTTTAATGGATCAGTCTGAGGCTTATCTGGATCAAGATAATAATCAGAAGCATCAAGTAAATTAACATCGAGTTGATCGCTTAGATCTTTGGTATTAGCAAATCAAGTAGACTTATCTTTGCCAATTAAGTCAATTGAAGTTAAAAATGACTCATCTTTATTTTTATAATTAGCCAGTGTTACTTTTGCTTGACTAGTAAATTCGGTTTTTAAATATAAACGAACAGAAGGAACTTCTTGGTTGAGACTTGTTGCTCACTCATTTTGGTTTTGGGGATTTTTAACAAAACTAAATACAAAAGAATCTTCTAAGTCACCTTTGGCAAAGCCAAAGCCTTGGGCTTCAAGACGAATTTTTGCCTTAATTGCCTGGATATCAAAAAATTTGCTTAAATGAGACTCAAAATCCTCAAGTGAGTCAAGTTGATTTAATGTTTTTGCAAAATCATCAGCACGAGTTAGCCCTAAAGGTCTAACTGATGTTGATGAAAAATGAGAAAGCGGACTTGGAACTAAATTAGCAAAATTTGAGTCAACAATATCACTAAATTGAGCCAAAGCTGCCTTAGGGGCATCAACTACCGAAAGGAAAATTGATTTTGTTGCAGAGCGGGCAACATTTTTGTCTTCAAGAGTTTCTTCAAGGTGAAATGAAAGGAAAAAACGTTGTTGTTCGTCTTGGGCTTCAAATTTTTCAATAACTACTTTATATTTGTTTGGAATTGCTAAAACACTACGACCATTGTTAGTTAAAAAGTTGAATTTACTTGCAAAATCGCTAAACTCAGTACTTTGAGCATTAAAAGTTTTGCCACCTAAAAGTGCTTGTTTAACAGTTTTATAATCACTTGTAAAGTGAGCCACAGTTGGCTTAAAGCTTACTGAATCAATTAGTCCAAGTTGACTAACAACACCTTGGGTAGGATTAACTCCGCGATATTTAGTTTTAGCAGCAAGGCCAGCAACAGTTCCAAAGACACTCGACATTATTACAACTGCAGCGGCACTACCAATTAATATTTTTGCCTTATTCTTTTGCATAAAACCCTCCAGGTTTTTTCCTTTTTCATTATTTTTATTATTTTGAACAAAAAGAATTATACTAAATTTAAAATTTATTTTTAGTTAATTTTAAATTTTTTTAATTATTTAAAGTTTATGATAGTTTTAAATATTGATTTTTTGTTCTTGATAATTACTCTTAGAAGACTTAGATTTAGTGTTGAATTATTTTTTATCTTTAGATCTTAAGATAATTCTAAAGTATTTTAGTTAGTTATTTTTGGCTTATGAATGTTAAATTCTTTAAAGACATTACCAAAAGCATTGTTAGTAAGACCACGGGCATTTGCATTTTTAAAGTCAAGTGTATCACTGGTAATATTTTCAAAATAACGATCATCGATAATGTATTCAGTATCAATAATTGGTAGTCATTTTAGTTTTTTATCTTCTTGTTTAAATATACCAGCAAATCTAACATTTGAAGAAAAGAAATGATCAGGAATAACTGTTTCAAATTGAAGTGCACCGTTATTTTTGTAGTCAGGATTACTTGATTTGTCAGTTACTAATGTTGCCTTAAGCATTGCAATTTGCTTATCTTCATTTTGGAAGACAAAACGCCAGTCGTCAGTATCTTTAACTACTTGTGAATAATCTTGGGTTGGAACAGGGATATTTGTTGTCAAGGTAAAAGTACGGGTCTCACGATTAAATGAAGTTTTTCTTACCCGAAGATTATATCCGCCATCTTGAATTTTAGTCCATCCAATTGGATTTTGAAGAACTTTGGATTTTGCAGTCGAATTTTCAGTTGTTTGAATAACCGCTGTTTCAGAATTACGGAAATTTGGCCATCATTGAACTAAATTTGGGGCAATCATTTTTTGGTTGTTTTCAAGTTCATCAGGATCAACAAATAATAAATCAGTTAAATTAGCAGTTATTATATTTGGTTGTTTTTCAATTATTTCTTTTGGATACCAAAGATTAAAATAAGATGTTCCTCAATCAACAGCATTTGATCCAACTTTTTCCTTAACGGCTCAAGAATATTTTTTAATGTCTTCATCTTTTGAATTAGGATCACTAAAAAGATCTCTTATAAAGTCACTTGAATTATAAAAAGTAACTTTAGTTGGTTGATTTAAAATAATATTTAAATAATTATTAGGAAGTCTTAAATTACTACGTACATTAAGACTTTGACTTGGATGAACGTTAGTTCATCCTTTTCTTTCATTAGTCTCAAGTGTTTTATTTAGACGATAAGAATACAAATCTAATTGTGATTTAGGGCTGGTTGAACTAGAATCACTAGTAGAGGTATTAACTTGTTGGGGATTTTTTGACTTTGCATACTTAGATATGAAATTACTTGGATCATATACTTGGAATGATAAAGCTTGGAGGTTGTCGGCAGGATCACCAGAAAGCAAACTAGTTAGAGGGTCATGATCATTTTTGATTGTCATGTAGACATTATTGCCAAGAGATAAGGTATCTTCAGGTTTGGTACTATTGTAGAGACGGTTAAGTTGTGTATTTCTTGATTTTATTGCATTTCTATATCAGTTGGGGTCTCTATTTAAATCTATAGATTTTGAAGTTGTTGGCTTCTTAATTGTTTGCCATGGTATTCCTACAGTTTTTTCAACTACAAACTTAGGTTTTATAAAGGCAAAGTTTGAATGTTGATTATTAGTTAGACTTAATTGATTGTAGACTTCGTCGGTGGTAAGACTAGAAGCTATTTCAATTGGAGCATTGATTAGTCTTTTTATATTAGTACTATCTAAATCAAAGCTTAAAACTTTTTCACTAACACGCCGAAGATTTTCAACTCTTACTTGAGTTGAAGTGTTAATTTGTTGATTTAGAGATAAGTATATTTTAGATTGAAACACAGATGGCGGGAGATCGGGTTCGTTAGTGGGTTTTAGTGTGTCGGTTAGGGTTTTTGCCGCATCTTCGAGACCTTTTTTCTTAGTAGTTTTGTCTGCTTGTGCTTGAACTCTATTTTTCTTGAACCCACCTGCTCATGTATCTTGGTTTGTTTTTTTTGCTAACTCTGCATTAGTACGCTCTCAGGGAATATCAAGAGCTCGTTCTACTTGAGTTAATAATACTGGGTGAATTGTCACCGGCACTGAAGATAACCACTGACTTGTTGGCCGACCACTGGCATCAACCGGTATTGGATTTTTGAACTCTAAAGTTATTGTTGTTGAATTAGCCAAGGGCTGATCAGGATTGTATTGTTTTGCCCATGAAGTATTTGAGACCTCAGGAGATTTAGCTAATTCAGGAATATTAGTTTGTTGTTTGTGTACTATTAGACTTAGACTTTTATCTGATTTAACTTTGGTTGTTTTATTTCCATCATTAATAGTTTTTACTAATGAAAGACTAACACTGTAGACTTGTGGTGAGATTTCTTTGACTGAGTCAATTTCAAAAGTAAGATTTGGATCAAGCTGACTAAAATAAGAACTAAATTCTTGGCCTAAAAGAATTTCTAGTTTTTGTTTTAGTGTTTGTAAATCTTCGTTTTGATCTTGACTTGTTGAATCAGAATTTTGATTATTTTGACTATCATCTTGGAATGGACTAGCAAAATAAGGGCTCTCTTCAAGGCTGGCGAAAGTTGAGACCTCAACAGCAACTGGTTTTAGTTTGTCTTTGAAAAATTCATCTTGATTTGGGGCGGTACTTTGAATTTCTGGACGAGGCTCAACAGGAACTTTGTCATCAATTCAACGGAATTGTGATTTTCTTGGAGGAACTACTTCTGGTGCTGGTTTTTTCTTGTCATAAATTGAATTAGCAAGAATTTGTAAATGACCAAATTTTTCAGCATCAAGAATTAATGATTGACTTGAAAGTGGAGCATCATCAATCATTTGGTTTAAATTATTTCTTTGTTTTACTTGTGCCTCAGATTGTCCTGATGTACGAACAAAAATAGTCTGGGGTGTTGATGAAATAACATCATCAACAAAATTGCCAGCATTATCGTCAAAGCCAACAACATATTTGATACTTAGACCAATTATGTTTGAATCTTGAGTGTTAGAAGTCTGGGCATCTTCTTGAATTTCAAATTTAATTGAAGGACGTGCTCCTGAGTCTTGATATTCATTTCAATTATTAGTTAAAGCAGCTTGGGTATAAAAGGCAAAAACTAAATCTTTAAGACTAGCAATTTTACTAAATTGACTATCTTTAAATGGAACTTGAGATGAATTACCATCAAGAGTATTTCAAAAAGCTGGTTGTTTAGCGATTTTAATTGCTTCTTGATAATTATTAAGAATTTTAGTTGTTAGTTTTTGACTGTTGTCTGGGGCTTTTTCTTGGCCAATAATTTTATCCCAAATTGCAAAAGGTAATTGGGCTAATTGGTCGCCAACAAGTTTATTAGTAATTTCAGTTTTTCAGTCTTGTTGAGTGGTTGAATCACCTGAACTTGGTTGGCTTGAAGTTGACTGAGTTGAACTAAAATCTAGACTTGAAGGTAAAAATAAAGCCATTCCTTGATTTGGACTTTTAATATCATTAGCAAAATAACCATTAAAATCAAGAAGCTTAAGACCAAATTTTGTTACATTAAAGTCTGTTTCTTGTTGGTTAACAAAAGCTTGGGTGTGTTGGTAGTTATCAAATTGAGTATGAATTTTTACTTTTGCTAAATCAGCCAGAGTTGGATTTAATGGTAAGTCTTGGTAGCCTTCAAATTCAAGACCAATTTGGCTACCTATATCAACAAGTTTTTTAACTGCTTCTTTAGGATCTAATGATAAAAGATGGCGAAAATAAGCAAATAAAGAAGCACGATTTTTAAATGCTGAAGTTGAAACTGAATAAATATCAGCATTTTTTAATGCCTGAGCTGAGTCAATTGTTACATTTAAATTAGCAATTTCTGTCTCACTAGGAACTTGAATACTTTGGTTTGCTAAAGTTGAACCTAATTTAAAGTCAATATTATAACTATTTGTAGCACTTAAGAGCTCAATTAGTTTTTTATAGTCTTTTTGGTTAATTAATTGTTGAATTTCGAATTTTGAAAGTAAATAAGACTCAGGTGCACCTTGACTGATATCATAAGGATTTTCTTTAGTTGCCCCAAGGGTTTTGCCTTCTCATTGAGACTGAATTGGCGAAGTATCAGCAAGTTGCTGAGCTTGTTGGCCGCTTTGAGCCTTTTTAAGTTCTTTGAGTTGCTGACTAAGTTCAGGATAAAGGCTAGCTAAGGCATCTTCGATACTTTGGTCACGGAAATTATCAAGTTTAAAACTTACAGTTTTTTCCAAAACAGTTTTAATGTCTTGGCCGCTGTCGCCAAAAATTGAAGATTTAAGTTTAATTTTAATTGGCAGTTCAATAAATAATTTTTTTGAAACTGAATTTTGACGAATTTTAGCATTTGAAACTAAAAAGTCATAATCAAGATGTTGGCGTAAATTATCAAAAAGTAAATCGTATTTACCAAATGAAAAAGTTAGACCGCGACTTAGGCTAGCATCAACTATATCTTTAATTGCTGCTGGCTTACTTACAAGTTCTTGAAGTTGTTTATAAAAATTAATTGCATCATAACGAAACAAAGAAAATTTACCAATTGATCCAGAAGACTCTCTTAATGAATCACGTTGAAAAAGACTAAGTGATGAAGGAAGTAAAGTCTCAGGTTCTTGTAGTGCATCAGTCTGAGGCTTATCTGGATCAACAAAATAATCAGAAGCATCAAGTAAATTAACATCGAGTTGATCGCTTAGATCTTTGGTATTAGCAAATCAAGTAGACTTATCTTTGCCAATTAAGTCAATTGAAGTTAAAAATGACTCGTCTTTATTTTTGTAATTAGCTAGTGTTGCTTTTGCCTGACTAGTAAATTCAGTTTTTAAATATAATCTAACAGAAGGAACTTCTTGGTTGAGACTTGTTGCTCACTCATTTGGATTTTGTGGATTTTTAACAAAACTAAATTCAAAAGGCTCTTCTAAGTCACCTTTGGCAAAACCAAAACCTTGGGACTCAAGACGAATTTTAGCTTTAATTGCCTGAATATCAAAAAATTTGCTTAAATGAGACTCAAAATCCTCAAGTGATTGAAATTCATTTAATGTTTTTGCAAAATCATCAGCACGAGTTAAGGCTAAAGGTCTAACAGAAGTAGATGAAAAATGAGAAAGCGGACTTGGGACTAAATTAGCAAAATTTGAGTCAACAATATCACTAAATTGAGCCAGAGCTGCACGCGGGGCATCAACTACCGAAAGGTAAATTGATTTTGTTGCCGAGCGGGCAACATTTTTGTCTTCAAGAGTTTCTTCCAAATGAAATGAAAGGAAAAAACGTTGTTGTTCGTCTTGGGCTTCAAATTTTTCAATAACTACTTTATATTTGTTTGGAATTGCTAAAACACTACGGCCATTATTAGTTAAAAAATTGAATTTACTTGCAAAATCGCTAAATTCACTGCTTTGGGCATTAAAAGTTTTACCGCCTAAAAGTGCTTGTTTAACAGTTTTATAATCACTTGTAAAGTGAGCAACAGTGGGCTTAAAGCTGACTGAATCAATTAGTCCAAGTTGACTAACAACACCTTGGGTAGGATTAACTCCGCGATATCTAGTTTTAGCAGCAAGGCCGGCAACAGTTCCAAAGACCGTCGACATTAGTACAATTGCAGCGGCACTACCGATCAATATTTTTGCCTTATTCTTTTGCATAAAAACCTCCGGGTTTTTTTACTATATTATTCTTTTAATTTAGTTATTTTTTAAATAACTAAATACTTAATTTAAATTTATCACTTTTATTATTAACAATGTTAATTAATTTCTGATTATTTAAAATATTGATCAATAAAAGCTTTACGTACCTCAAGACGAGCTTTGTCATCTTTAAGTAGTCTCTCACCTTTAAAGACAGCAAGAGATTTGAATGTGATTCCATCACGTTCATTGGTTGAAGAATCATCAAGACTATTAATTATTCGATCTCCAATTTGGGAATAATCAATTCCACGTCCAAACAATACACCAATTGGGGTATCAGGGTTAATATTGCGTTTAGCATCTTTATAAATTGATTTTAGTTGACTTGTTCAAACATATGGATCTTGGTTTGGTTCTCTTTGGGCAATCAAACTAAATGTAACTGAAGAATCATCAATACGAACTTCTAAAATTAGGGTTTTATCTAAAAATGACTCAAGTGCAACATTTCCGTTTGGTCTTGTGTGATTAAATCAGATACCATCTTGATACAATTGTCCTTGACCTTGGGCGAGGAGGGGAGTATTGTGACCTTCAGGTCAGAAGTTTTTAAAAATTTCATTTACGTCTTCAG
Organism: Mesomycoplasma ovipneumoniae; assembly: GCF_024758565.1. NCBI lineage: Bacteria > Bacillati > Mycoplasmatota > Mycoplasmoidales > Metamycoplasmataceae > Mesomycoplasma > Mesomycoplasma ovipneumoniae. The sequence goes on along the minus strand of NZ_CP079199.1, from coordinate 829,857 downwards.
GTTTAATGTTTGCTGATGGTTGAGAAGTTTGGGCGCCGGGTGCGCTGCCTGCGCTTCCTGAACCCCCTGCACCACCTGCGCCACCTGAACTATTTGTACTTCCAAACAATTTAGCAGACTCTTTGAGTGCTTCAAATTCACCTTGCTCTAATTTTTCAATTGTTTCTTTTCCATAATCATAAAGTTTAGATGAAGCATCTGGACTTGTTGCATCTGCATCACGGAAAACAACTAGTCCTTTTGTTTGTCAATCATGTTCAGTTGTTGGAATTTGACTCTTGTCAATTGACAATGAACGAGCTTTATTAATTGTTCAACCTAGATTTAGTGTTGTAAAAATTCCAGTGTCGTCTTTTTGATCAAAAGTACGGAATAATTCAAGATGAGTTGCACCAAATGCACCATTTATGGCATCTGGAGCAGTTGATAATAATTTATATGATTGATTTAGGAGTGTATCTGGTTTTGCTAAAACATCGCTAAGTTTAAAGGTGAAATATAAAACCCCTTTATCCATTGTTGATTTCTCAACTTGGCGTCCGAGTCCTTTGGCAATTCGTTTACTTTCACCGTCAAATTCATAAATAAGCGGTTGCTTAATTGCTAGGCCTTTTCCGTTAGCGGCTCTTTGGTTATAAAAGCCATTGTCTTGAAGTAAATTATCAAGTGCACTATTGTCAGTAAAATTATTTACTTTAAATTGGAATGCTGTGTTGTTTGCTGAGCTAATATTAGTTAAAATTGGCTTAGATGGAGTTCCATCATGAGCATGATATTCAAGCCCTGAACTTCCATCAATGAAAACATCTGGTCCATATGGAAGCGATTTTCTTAGGGCGCCATTATTTTTATTTATACCAACAAGTCCAAATACTGATGAGGCAATTGCATCATTATCGCTATCACGAACTTCAAAAACAAAATTATATGAACGATTTTTTTCGTCATATTGACTTGATATTGCTAATTTTTGACCTTGTGCTAATGTAAATGTTCCAAACTTATCAAGATAATTAATTAAATAATCACCAAAAGCAAATGTTTCTTCTTTTTCTTGAGCTGGAGGAGTTGCTGAATCTTGGAAAGGTGTTGCACTATTTGCTACCGAAGATGCAGAAGTTGCTGCAGCGGTTGAACTTGAGCCAGAAGAAGAACTTGAACTTGAACTTGAGCTAGAAGAAGCGTCTGAACTTGAGCCAGAAGTTGAACCTGAAGCTGCTGAACCACCTGAACCTGAAGCCGGTGGATTTGCCGGAGCCGGTGGATTTGCCGGTGGATTTGCCGGTGGATTTGCAGGAGCTGCCGGTGCCGGAGCTGGGGCAGCTTCAACTTTAGGTTTTTGCAAGCTAGTTGGATTACTAATTGGATTTAGTGTTGATTTTAAATAAGCTTTGGCTTGATTTTTTTCACTATCTGAAAGACTAAATCATGAATCAAGTTTTGCAGTTTTGAAAATATTATCTAAATCTGATTGGAATAATAAATAAGGAAGTGAATTATTGAAATCTACTTTGTGATTATTACCAACTAATTTTTCAAGTTCTTGTTGAGTTTTAGAACCTTTAAAATCGATTGTGATTGGAAATGTTCAACCTGTAAATTTATATGATTCTGGAGCTGTAGTTGTTGCAACAGCAACATTTACTGTTTGAGACTCAGTGCTTTGAACTTTTGGTTTTTCAATACCCTCATAAACTTCTAAATATGGAACATTTTCAGGACTTACTTCTAATTTGAAATTAGAATCAGCTTGAAAATTAACATTAAGTTTTAAAGTTTTAGCTGAACTTGGCTCACCTTGATTTTGATCTATTGAAAAATCAAAATTATAATCACCAACTTTAAGATTACTGTTAGTTTCAAATCAAAAATCTATTTGATCTGGGGTAACTAAAACAGATTTGTCTCCAGACTGCATAGTTGGTAATTGATAATTATAAATTTCAAAATAAGGTGCGTAAAAGGCTTTATCTTTTTTAGCTATGTCTTCAGCAGTTGGCTCAGTTTGTTGCTGTTGAGTCTGAGTTTCTTGTTGTGCTTGCTGTTCTTGTTGTTCTTGAACTTGAGATTCCTGTTGTTGCTGTTCAACATGCACTTCTGGAACTTGAGATTCTTGTTGCTGTTCTTGCTGTTGAGCCTGAGGTTCGGTAGTTGAGCTAACTGCTGCAACTGAAGCTTGAACTGCAACAGGTTGGGTTTCAGCACCCCCACCAGAAGTTGAGGTAGTTGAATCTGGGACATCAATATTATATTCATCTTTTAAATATTTTTTGACTGCATCCTGTGAATTCTTTTCTCCTGCTGAAGCAAGTTCTTTTAATTTTTTGTCAAATTCACTTTCAGAAGATGCTGATTCAGACCCAGTTGTAGACTCAGGCATAAGTGCTTTCTTGATTTTATCATTATCTTTATGATATTCTTCAAAAACTTTAGCCACCATTGAGCCTGCAGCTGAACTTTGTTTTTGATAATCAGAAATTAATTTAGCAAGACTTTGGCTTGGATTTTTTCTAAAATATTCCGCAACTTGTGGTTTTAGACTAATATATTTATTTTGATTTTTGTTTATTTTTGCAAATATTTTATTTTGAACTGATTCAACTGAACTAAGACCAGTAATGTCTAGTCCAATTAATTTTTCTTTGTTGGATTGATCCAATAATTTTAGTCAAATTTTTGCAGTACCTTTTGTGTCATCAATATCAATTTTAACTAGTGATTTTTCAGAAGTAACTGGTAATAAAGTATACTCATTTGGAATTAAACTTTGTAGTCCAGAAGCAGCAATTAATTCAAGTCCACCAAATGATTCTAAAGTTTGTTTAAATGCAAGTTCAAGATTAGAATTTGTTGGTTTTAATGTAGAAACTAAAGGAACTTCAGGAGCCTTAGGTGCTTTAGGAGCTTCAGGTGAAGGAGTGCTTACGCTTGGTTGATTTGCACCATTTTGGGCTCCAGCGCCTGCTCCGTTTGAAGCAGTGTTACCATTTGTTCCTCCGGTTGCTCCGGTTGATGCTCCATCTGTCCCACCTGCGGCTGTTCCTCCGCCAGTTCCTGCTCCTGTTCCTCCATTTCCACCAGATCCGGTTGATCCAGTTTCTTGAAACTGAGTTGCCACTCCAGAAGCAGCACTAACTGGGCTGGCAGTTGCTCCACTAAAAATTTCAGGAGAAATCTTACGAAGATTGGTTAGTAATTGATCTTGAAATTTAAGGGCAAAAGCTGAAGGAAAAATTGAATCTGAAGCAAACTTTTTAGTTAGTTGAGATTTATCAAGATTGTATTTTGAAGACTCGGCAATGAAATTTTCAAGAAAATCTTGGTTGGCAATAGCACTAAATCCAGAAAGACTAGCACTAAAAGCACGACTTGCTACTTCTTTTTTTGTTTTTTTATCAAAAACAAAAACGGTTAGGTTCTTAATTGAATTTGACTCAACCTTTGTTTCTTCAGTTACTTGAATGTCAAAAAATAAATCAGAAAATTTATTATCAACTTTTGAAAAATCAACTGCTTGACTTAATTTAAAAGCATATAATGGATCTGTATGTAATTTAAATGCTTGTGAAGCTGAAATTTTGCTTCATTCAGGTTTTAGACTAAAATTGCTGATGGCAGCGACCAAATCAGCATCGTTTATTGGCGGGTTTAATTTCGTTTCGGACTTATCATTATCAAATAATGCTTGATATGACGAGTTAAGTGCTGATCGTTGAAGACCAATACCAACTCCGGCTGTAATTCCGATGAAACTAAGTCCCGCTAAAACTATTAATACTTTGTTGCGAATTTCTTTTTTCATAATGTAAAAAATTATACCAAAAAAAATTAATTTTTTTTATTTTTGAAATACTTAATTATCCTTTTTTTTTTTTTTTTGCAGGTTGTTTGAATTTCGAAACATATTATAAATTATTTTTTTGACTAATGAATGATTTTCTCCTATTTTTTTAAATTATAATTTTCATAAATAGTAAAATTATACCAAAAAGAAAATTATTTTTTCCTTTTTATTAAAAATATGCTAAAATTAAGGCATTTTCCACGCTCATAGTAAGACCAAAGCCAAACTAAACAAGCCAAAAACTAGCCTAATAAATAAAATAAAAATAAATTATATATTATTTTAAAAAAATGGTATAATTCTAAACGGTTAATAAATGCAAGAAAAGAATGAGTTAATAAATTAAGGGGCAAAGCGATCTAATGAAAAATGTTATCAATTTTTTTAAGACTTCTTCAGAACTACGGCTTGCATACCGTCTTTTAAAGCAGATTAACCAAAAACGCGGTTATTATGGTTCAATGACCGATCAGGATCTTTCAAATCAAACAAATGTTCTAAAAAAGCGCCTGGCTAATGGTGAAAAACTTAAAGATATCAGGGTTGATGCCTTTGCCGTGGCTCGTGAGGCAACAAAAAGAATTCTTGGAAAAACCCCATATGATGTCCAAATTCTTGGTGGACTAATTCTTGACATGGGTTCGGTTGCTGAGATGAAAACTGGAGAAGGTAAGACAATTGCCTCAATTGCGCCAGTTTATCTTAATGCACTTTCAGGTCAAGGAGTTATTGTCTCCACTGTAAATGAATATCTATCTGAGCGGGACGCTGAAGATAATGGTAAAGTTTATAATTTTTTAGGTCTTTCTGTTGGAATTAACAAAGCTGAAATGGATCCGGAAACTAAAAGAATGATGTATGGCGCTGATATTACCTACTCAGTTCATTCAGAATTAGGATTTGACTATTTGCGGGACAACATGGTCTATAGTGCTGCTGAAAAAGTTCAAAGAGGACTAAATTTTTGCCTTATTGATGAAATTGATTCAATTTTAATTGACGAAGCTAAAACCCCTTTGATTATTAGCGGCGGAAAATCTAACCTTCCAGCTCAATATTTATCTGCCAACCAATTTGTAAATACACTTGTAAATGAAGATTTTTATATTGACCAAGAAACAAAAGGTATTAAATTAAATGACAAAGGTATTGACAAAGCTAATGCTTTTTTTGGTTTGCGCAACCTTTATGAAATTGAAAACTCTGAGCTTGTTCACCGAATTCAAAATGCCCTTCGTGCCAATAAGGTAATGAAAAAAGACGTTGAGTATATTGTCCAGGACGGTAAAATCGAGCTTGTTGACCAATTTACCGGGCGGATTATGGCTGGAAGATCTTATTCTGAAGGTCTCCAGCAAGCCCTTCAGGCAAAAGAAGGAATCGAAATTGAACCTGAAACAAAAACCTTAGCAACAATTACTTACCAAAACTTTTTTCGTCTTTTTAAAAAACTCTCAGGAATGACCGGAACTGCAAAAACCGAAGAACAAGAATTTATCGATGTTTATAATATGCGTGTAAATGTTATTCCAACAAACAAACCACTGGCCCGTAGAGACGAAAAAGATGAAATTTTTGCCACAATTGAACAAAAAAATAAAGCAATTATTGCCGAAGTCCAACGAGTTCATAAAACTGGCCAGCCAATTTTAATTGGAACCTCCCAAGTTGTTGACTCTGAGACTCTATCAGAAATGCTTAACCAAAAAGGTCTGTTTCATACAGTTTTAAATGCAAAACAAAACCAACTTGAGGCTGAAATTATCGCAAAAGCAGGCCGTAAAAATGCAATAACAATCGCAACTAATATGGCCGGTCGGGGAACAGATATTATTCTTGAACCTGGAGTTATTGATCTTGGCGGACTTTATATTTTAGGGACAGACAAGGCTGAATCAAGAAGAATTGACAACCAACTTCGTGGTCGGGCAGGTCGCCAAGGTGATATTGGTGTCTCAAGGTTTTTTATTTCCCTTCAAGACCAGTTATTGCGCCGTTTTTCCAATTTTGAACAAATTTTTGATAGCTACGGGCAAACTGCTGGGGCAATCAAAGGAAAATATATTCACTCGGTTTTACTAGCGGCCCAGAAAAAAATTGAAGGCTTTAACTTTGATATGCGAAAAACCGTGCTGAGCTATGATGATGTTATTCGCCAGCAACGTGATTTAATTTATACCCAACGTGATATTTTGCTCCAGATTGAAAATTTTGACCACTATATTAAAAAGATGATCTTCAGAGCTGTTGAAGTTATTTTAGGTTATGACTTTATTTTGCTACCAAACCAGGAAATTCACTATAAAAATTTAATCAATTTTCTTAATGATAACCTTTCAAGAATAACTAGACTTGATTTTGCCAAGAGCGGAATTGAAAAATACCCTTTTGAAGAGCTTAGTAACTTTTTAGTCCAAGAACTAAATAAAATTTATTTTGAAACTCTCCAGCCAACCTTAAAAGAAAATATTGGCCAAAACTATTTTCAATCCGAGCGGCACATAATTTTATCTGTCCTTGATAATCACTGGCAAAATCATATTGACACAATTGACAAACTTCGCTCTTCGGCAAATTTAGTCCAATACTCACAAAAAAATCCTTACCAAATTTTTACCGAACAAGCTACTTCAAAATTTAACATTTTAATTTCTGAATCTGCCTATCAAGCAATTGTTGCCCTTTTTAATAATTCTAATGCTGAAAAAATTGAATATGTCCAGGCAATTCTTTCTGATGGAAGTGCAATTTCTTATCCAGCTAATACTCCTGAGCACATTGTTGCCCAGTTGATTGCAACTAATGAAGACCGAATTGCTTATGCAAAACAAATTGAAAAAGAGTCCCAGCCTGAATTTATTTATGAACAACTCAAAAATAATAACATTCAAAGACTCGATGCTAGCGGCGGATTTGAACTTTGACAAATTGCCAACAATAAACTTGTTAATCTCAAAGAAGATATGCCACTCGAGGAAAAACGCAATATTTTACTAAGGATGAATCAAGAACAACTCGAGCTTCTGTCTCAAAAAGAGCTCCAAATTGACTCAGAAATTCCTGAACAGAGACAAAATACTCAAAACCTTTTTGAGACAAGCGACCAAAACCAAAACAAACAAGCCAACCAAGATGACTTTTTACCTTCAAACTTCTTTTTTGATGTAAAAGACGACCCTGATGCGCTCATGAAAATGTTAGAACTTGACAGACAAAAAGAAATGGCCAGAGCTGAGCAAAGCAAGCAGCAAGACTTAGAAAATCTGGAAAATCCAGAAAAACCCGACCCAGATCAGGGTTCTGACTTGCAAAATTCAAGCGACTAGGACCCCCCCTAAAATTAAAGAAAAACTTTAGAATGCAAAGAAAATAAGAAAACTTGCTTGTTTTTACTTTTTTCCTTGTTTTTCATTAAAAAGCGCTAAAATTGGCAGAAAGGTTAAAATCAAAGGATGCTAAAAAACACTAATATTTTGCTTTTATTGGCGAAAATTAGCTATTTTGTGTCGCTGCTGGGTTTTATCTTTTCTATTGTAGAAAATTTTTTCTACTACTGGTTCTTTCAAAACTTCACCTTTGCAATTTTTATTGGCCTTAGTGGTCTTGCTAGTTTTTTTGCTTTTTTGTTGATTTTTTTGCTGCTTGTGCCAAAAATTGCGCCAATTTATTGAAAAAATAGTTTATTTAATGACAAAAGATTTCAGAAAGATTTGTGCAATTTTTGACAGAAAAAAAGTAAATCCTTTTTAATTGTAGTTTCTTTAACTTTTTCATGTTTAATTATTTTCAATTTGGTTAATTTATTGTTGTATGGGATTGTTTATTATAGTTTTTCGATTGTTTTTGGTTCTTGCTTTAGTCTCTTTTGGATTAAGTTTCGAATTTGCGCAAAATGTTATGCTGTTTAGAAATGATTTTTAACATTTGCAAAAAAAATAAAAAAAATGTTTGGTCTAAAAAAAATTTATGTTATAATAACTTTCACTAAGAATAAATTAATAAATTTTGAAATTGAATTAAGGGGGGAATTGATTATTTTTTTTGCAATGAAAAAATCAGAAAATGCGAATTTTCCATTATATTTTTAAATATGATGGAATGCCTTAAATTTAAGTGTTTAGAAATCTATATAAATTTAGGGCTTTTAGTTATTGTTCTTTCAAAACTTCATATATTTTTTAGGCTCAATTTAAATAAAAGCGAGTTTTCTATTTACATTGAGTTTAAATAGTAGTTGTACTTTTTATGGGTTTTGTTATTTTATCCATAAATTGATTTTTGCCAGTGTTTTAGCTAAAAAGGTAGGGATTATTTATTATAGTTTTTCGATTGTTTTTGGTCTTGCTTTAGTCTCTTTTGGATTAAGTTTCGAATTTGCGCAAAATGTTATACCGTTTAGAAATCATTTTTAACATTTGCAAAAATTTAGTGGGCAAAAAATTTTTTTATATTATAATATGCCTAAGAGGAGAAACATGACACCACATATTGAAGCTAAGAAACATCAGATTGCGCCAGTTGTATTAATGCCCGGAGATCCACTTCGTGCAGAATTTATTGCTAAAAATTTCTTAACTGACGCCAAACTTGTTTCAAAAGTCCGTAATAATTTAATTTTTACCGGCAAATATAAAGACAAAGAAGTAACTATCGCTGCCTCAGGGATGGGTTCTGGTTCTATTGGTATTTATGCCTATGAACTGTTTAAATTTTATGATGTTGAGAAAATAATTCGGATTGGATCAGCTGGCTCTTATGATAAGGATCTTGAAATTTTTGACCTTGTTATTGCAAAATCAGCTTGATCAGATTCTTGTTCATTTCCGGCACTTTTAGGTCAGGGTCAATCTCATTTAGGTTATCCTGATTTGGAACTTGTAGCAAATTTATTTCATAGTGCTGAAAAATTAGGTTTGAGTCCGACTTATACAAATATTCACTCAACTGACGTTTTTTACTCTAGCCGCGATTTATCAAAAACAATCCAACTTTCAAGAGCACAAGCAGTAGAAATGGAATCTTTTGCTCTTTTTACAATAGCTAATCATTTGCAAAAAAAGGCAGCATCAATTCTTACAATTTCTGATAGTTTAATTACCAAAACTTCACTTGATCCTTTAGCAAGACAAGAAAAATTTGAAGAAATGATTGAAATTGCCCTTGGAGCTATTTAAAATGAATTTATTTGAAATTATTGAAAAAAAAGTCAAAAAAGAACATTTAAGCGAAGAAGAAATTCACTTCATGATTAATGGGTTTTTGTCTGGTCTAATTGCCGACTACCAATTTTCTTCTTTTTTAATGGCAATTTTAATTAATGGCCTTGATGATGATGAACTTTATTTCTTTACTCGCGAAATTATTGCATCAGGTAAAACAATAAATCTCAGAAAAATTAACGGAGTTAAAATTGACAAGCACTCAACAGGCGGAGTTGGTGATAAAATATCACTAATAATAGGACCAATTTTTGCTGCTCTTGGCTACAAAGTTGCCAAAATGTCTGGAAGAGGTCTTGGATTTACTGGTGGTACAATCGACAAACTTGAGTCAATTCCAGGTTTTCAAACTCAACTAACTGAAGCTAGTTTTTTGGATCAAGTTCAAAAAATCGGAATAGCAATTACCGCACAGTCAAATGCAATTGTTCCTGCTGATAAAAAAATTTACGCGCTTCGTGATGTTAGTGGAACAGTTTCGTCAATTCCGTTAATTGCAAGTTCGATAATGTCAAAAAAAATTGCTACTGACACAGATGTTATTTTAATTGATGTAAAATGTGGTAGTGGCGCTTTTATGACTGATCTTAGTCAGGCAAAAAAATTAGCAAGTAAAATCAAAATGCTCGGAAAAAGATTTGGGAAAAAAACAATTGTTAAAATTACCAATATGGAAGCTCCACTTGGAAGAATGATTGGGAATAAAAATGAAATTATTGAATCATTAGCGATTCTTCAAGGTCAACAGTCCCAACTCGCTGACTTTGCAAAAGAGTTAGTGGCCCAAACACTTTCTGAAATTGAAAAGCTAAAAATAGAAAAAGCTCGTGAAAAAGTTACTAAAATTATTGAGTCAGAACTTCCAAATGAAATTTTCCTAAAAATGGTTGCAGCCCAAGGTGGAAATCCGGCAACAATTCAGTCTTCAAACTTCTGAATTCCAGCATATAAGGAACAAATTTTTGCACCACAAAGCGGATATATAAAATGGGAAAATGCAATAAATTTTGGGAAAATTGTTGCATTTTTAGGCGGAGGTCGTACTAAATTAAACCAAAAAATCGACTATGAAGCCGGAATTTGTCTAGAAGTTGAATCTGGAACATATGTTCAAGACGATCAGTTAATTTTTAGCCTTTATTCCTCTAATCCGATTGATTTGAGCAAAATTCAGGATTTAATTGCAAAAACTTTCTCAATTAAGCCTAAACCAGAAGTTGAAAATATGTTTTTAAATTAGCCTAATTTAAAAACATATTTTTTTATTTTAAAAGGAGATTTATGAATTTCAATAAATTAATCGATCACACAATTTTAAAAGCCCAAACAACTTCTCAAGATATCAAAAACCTAATTGCCGAAGCAAAAAAATACAATTTTGGCGCTATTTGCATCGCACCTACTTGAGTTAAATTAGCAAAACAAGAACTAAAAGACACTGATATTAAAATTGTCACTGTAATTGGCTTCCCGCTTGGAAATCAAGTTAGCGCTGTAAAACAAAAAGAAGCCAGTCTTGCCATAATGCACGGGGCTGATGAAATTGATATGGTAATGAATATCGGCAAATTTAAGGAAAAAGAATTTGACTTTGTTATCAATGAAATTAACCTAATAAAAAAAGAAATTGGAACAAAAATTCTTAAAGTTATAGTCGAAACTGCACTTTTATCAGCGAATGAAATTGCCGAAGCTACTAAAATTGTAAGCAAATCAAATGCAGATTTTATTAAAACATCAACAGGATTTTCTTACCGCGGGGCAACTATTCAAGACATTGAAATAATGAGTGCTAATAAAAGTAAAAATTTACAAATAAAAGCAGCAGGCGGGATTTCGACAATTGAAGATATTAAAACATATTATAAATTAGGCACTACTCGTTTTGGGACTTCTAAATCTGTAAGTATTATTGAAAATTTGGACGATAAAAAATCTGAATATTAGTCTTCGAATTTTTTAAATTATGTTATAATTTAAAAAATTCGAATTTCAAAGTTAATTTTAAATTTAAAGGAAGAATTATGCAAGTAAATGTTAGTCATCCTATAATTGCTAGTGAAATTGCTAAAATAAGACAAAATGTTTCCTTAGTTGATTTCCGGGCTGCAATTGAGAAAATTTCCTATTTACTTGCCTTTCCTGTTTTAGCCAAACTTAATTCAACAAATTTTAATGGCACATCTGTTCTTCAAGAGCCTTTTTCTGGAACAAAAATTAGTGATTCTGTTGTTTTTGTGCCAATTTTACGTGCTGGATTTGCAATGTTAGATCCTTTTTTGAATCTAGTTCCTGATGCAAAAGTTGCACCTGTGGGAATGAAACGGAATTTAGATCTTTCAAATACAACTTACTATCTAAATTTGCCTAAGGCTAGTCAAAATTCAGTTGCAATTATTTTAGACCCTATTTTAGCAACAGGAAATTCGATAATTAGCACGATTGACTACCTTATTGAAAAAGGGTTTGACAAAATAATTATTGCCACAATTTTAACTGTTCAAGAAGGTCTTGATAAAATTGCCAAAAAATATCCGCAAGTAAGTATTTTTTTTAGCCAAAAAGATGAAAAACTTAATGAAAAAGGTTACATTATTCCTGGAATTGGTGATGCCGGTGATCGTTTTTTTGGGGATTAAAGTTGAAAACTTCGATTTCTTGAAATTCAAATTTGAATTTCAAAATAGCAATTACTGGAATTTTATTTAGTCTTTCGCTACTTTTTTTTAGTTTTTCACACAATTATTTGTCCTGACCGTTTTTTCAAAGTCTTGGACTAAAAATTGACTTATCTACCCTTTTTTTAGTACCAATATTCTTACTGGCTAATTTTTGGTTAGGTTTTTGTTGCCTTTTGGTTAGGTTTGCAATAGGTCCTTGACTTATTTTTAACCGTTTTGGTGGAATTGATATTATCTATTTTGGCCATTTTGTACTATTTTTAGCTTCAGTAATATATATTTTTTCATTTTTAGGTTTTCGTTATCTTTTTATCAAAACTTTTAAAAACTTCTCTAAAATAAAAATGTTTATTATTTTATCGCTAATTATCTCAATACTTACAACCGATTTAATGATGACTTTTTTAAACGGGATTTTGATTTTTCCAATTTATCTAAAACTTTTTAATGTAATAAATTCAGTATCGCTTAACTTAGTTTATAAAAAGTGAGATGATATTCAAAAAAGTTTTTCTGAAAACGCAAATTTTTCGTATTGGTCTTTTATATTTAGTGTTTTTATTCCTTTTAATCTTGTAAATTTTGCTGTCCCATCAATTTTAGCCTTTCCTATTTACATGATTATTGAACATTTTCACAAAAATAAGATGCTAAACTAAGTGATTTATAAGCTACAACTTCTTTATAATAAAAATATTTATTTATAGTTTTGCTAATTTTTTTGAGTTGTTAAAATTTTTTAGTTTTTGCGATATAACTATCTAGAAAAATTGAAATAAACAATCAAGGCACATTTGAGAAGTTTTTATTATACCAGTTCATTCATACCGATTTTTTTCTGAGTTTTCCAGTTTGATGAGATAATCTTTAAAACGTGTCCGGTTTTTGGGCACTTTTTAACTTTTTTGTCAAAAGTTAATTACCTTTTTTTCTGAGTTCACCAGTTTGATGACAAAAAATTCAATTTTTAGTGATTATAAAAAGCAAAAAATACCCGTAAATCCTGGTTTTTTGAGGCTAAAATCTTAATTATTATCATTTTAAAATTAAGATTTTGCAAAAAAAAAAAAAAAAATGCTTGGTCTAAGAAAAAATTATGTTATAATAACCAACACTAAGAATGAATTAATAAATTTTGATATTGAATTAAGGGGGACTTGATTATGTTTTTTGTCTAAAAAATCAGAAAATGCGAATTATCCATTATATTTTTAGATATGATGGAATGCCTTAAATTTACCCGTTTAGAAATCTATAAATTTAAGGCTTTTAGTTATTGTTCTTTCAAAACTTCATATATTTTTTTTAGGCTCAATGTAAATAAAAATGAGTTTTCTTTTTGCATTGAGTTTAAATGTAGTTGTATTTTTTTATGATTTTTGCTTTGATAGTTATTTTCCTTGAGTTTGCCAAAAAAAATTAAAAAGCACTCAAAAACCGGACACTTTTTAAGATTATCTCATCAAACTGGGAAACTCGGGATAAAGATATTTATTTATAATTTTACTAATTTTTTGAGTTGTTAAAATTTTTTCAATTTCTTTAGTTTTTGTGCTATAATTATCTAGAAAAATTGAAATAAACAATCAAAGGACATTTGAGGAGTTTTTATTATGCCAGTTCATTCATACCGATTTTTAGTTGCATCAGATGATATTTATTTCCCAAACACCGCTCAGCAAACTATTAGTTTTAGTGACCCTGAATCAATTAAGATTCTCAGGGAAATTTACCATTCAACTTCACGAACAACCTTAACAAACAAAGAATTGTTAATTGTTTACCGTAAAGAAAATGAAGAAGTAGATTTGTTTGAAGAAGAAATTATTGATGAACAACTTGACAAAAAAGGTGCTGAGCAAAACAAACTAGGTGTTGCTGATGCTTCTAAGTCTAAAACTTTAGAAAACGAAAAGATAACTGTAGATCGCAAAATTGAAAATGACTTTTCGCCAAGAATTGTCGACATTGATGAACTTTCTAAATATGCTTCTCTAATTAGAGTTCAAAGTTATCGCGCAAAAACTAGACCTGATAAAAGCGATTGACAAACCGTAATTTTAGATTTTACTGTTCTTGAAAAAGTCCAAGTTGTAGATTTAATAACTGACCCAAATAATGTAAAAGTTGACCAAATAAGTATTAAATCAACTCGCGAAATTATAAAAAATCGGGAAATTCATGTAAATTTAATTAATGATTTACTTGAATTTGGGCGAAAAACAAAAAACTTTAAGATGCCAGGTGAACTTCTTTTGGTTGTTGATAAATTTCAAAATAGTAACACCGAAGTTGAAAAAAATGAATTCATCAAAGGTGTAACAAATACATTATCTTCATCAGTTAGTCTTAGTTATCAACAAAAATACCATTTATTTGCTCTAAATTCTTATGCTTCTAAAATTAAAAAATTATACGAGCATGTTCATACCTTTAATGAACAAATTAGACTAGAAGATGAAATTAATGTTATTCTTAAATCTAACCTTGACAAACAACAAACAGAATTTATCCTAAAAGAAAAAATTAAAGCAATCCGTAAAAAATTAGGCGAAGATTCCCGTTATGAAGATGAAATTGAAGAGCTTTTACACTCTGAAATTGGAAAATTAATTTTCCCTAAAGAAGTTGCAAAAACAATAAAACGTGAAGCTAACCGTTTAAAATCAATGATGGCTACTTCACCTGAATCTAATATTACTAAAAATTATCTTGATTTACTAGTTGCCTTACCTTGAAGACGTGTAAGAAAAGACATTTTAGATATTCAAAATGTTCGCCAAAAACTTGAAGAAGCACATTATGGACTTGATGAAATTAAAAAACGAATAATTGAATATCTTGCTGCTCTAATTCACCGGCGTTCACAATCAAATGAAGAGTCAACTCTTGAGAGAATCGATGGTGATTATTGTGATTCAAATTTATTTCTTAGCTCTAAAGTTCAAAAAGGAAGAACTAACTCAATTCCAATTTTAACTCTTGTTGGACCTCCAGGAACCGGAAAAACCTCAATTGCAATGGCAATTGCTGAATCAATTGGCAAAGAATTTGTTAAAATTTCACTTGGAGGTGTTCGGGACGAGGCCGAAATAAGAGGTCACCGTCGGACATATGTTGGTGCTCTTCCTGGAAAAATTATTCAAGCTCTAAAAAAAGCTGGCGTTTCAAATCCATTGATTTTACTTGATGAAATTGACAAAATGGGTTCAGATTTTAAAGGTGATCCGGCCGCTGCAATGCTTGAGGTTTTAGATCCAGAACAAAACCGTTTTTTCCAAGATCATTATTTAGAACTTGAATATGACTTGTCACAAATTCTATTTGTTGCTACGGCTAATGAAATTCATGACATTCCTGAGCCTTTACTTGACCGGGTAGAAATAATTGAGCTTTCATCTTACACTTTTCTTGAAAAACTACAAATTGCAAAATCACATTTAATTCCTGCAGTTCTAAAAGAAAATGCCTTAGATCCAAAATATTTCCCAATTGATGATCAAACTATCGACTACCTAATTCGCTACTATACTCGTGAGGCAGGTGTTCGGGGACTAAAACGTGTTCTTGATAAGATTGCAAGAAAAATTATTGTAAGACTGCTTGAAAACAGGCTTGCTGAGAACTTTAAAATTGATGTTGAATTTGCCCGTGAACTTTTAGGAATTGAAAAATTTGACCCCGATCCTGTTGATGTTAGTCCGCAAATTGGAACTGTAAATGGACTAGGATACTCTCCACTTGGTGGTTCAACTCTCCAAATTGAAGTTAGCACAATTCCTGGGCGCGGCGATATTAAACTAACTGGTTCACTCAAAGATGTAATGCAAGAATCAGCCCGAATCGCCCTTTCGTATGTCCAGTCTAAAGCTAAAGATTTTGGAATTGACTTTGATTTTGAAAACACTTTAATTCACATTCATGTCCCAGAAGGTGCTGTTCCAAAAGATGGTCCTTCAGCAGGAATAACTTTTACAACCGCAATAATTTCAGCCCTTAGCCAAAAACCCGTTTCACATGACATTGCAATGACTGGCGAAATCACTCTGCGTGGAAAAGTGCTTGGAATTGGCGGACTAAAGGAAAAATCACTTGGTGCCTACAAAAGCGGAATTAAAACAATTTTTATCCCTCAGTCAAACGAAAAAAATCTTGTTGACTTACCTGATGAGGTTAAAAACTCAATCAAATTTATTCCGGTTGAGACTTACCAACAAATTTATGACTTTATTTTCAAATAATTAGGACTTTTGTTGTATAATTATTCTTAAAAGTTCGCTCATTATTTGTTAAAAAAGGTATAAAATGAAAAACATAAAAAATTCTCAAAATAATTTTCGATTTTTTGGTATAATTAACCTTGAAAATTAAATTGAGAATTTTTGAAAATTTCTAGCATTTAAAACTAACTAAATAGGATAGGAAATAGTTGCAAGGCTATTCAATGGTGGTTTTTAGTTTGTTTTAAAACAAGTAAAAGAAAGGAAAAATATGGCAGTTGTTAAAACTGGTGCAAAAAAAGATTTTGACCGTTCAAAAGAGCATATCAATATTGGGACAATTGGTCATGTTGACCACGGAAAAACCACTCTAACAGCGGCAATTTCAACTGTATTATCAAAAAAAGGTCTAGCTGAAGCAAAGGATTATGCTTCTATTGACGCAGCCCCTGAAGAAAAAGCGCGTGGAATTACAATAAATACAGCCCACATCGAATATAGCACAGATAAGCGTCACTATGCCCATGTTGATTGCCCTGGTCACGCCGATTATATTAAAAATATGATCACAGGAGCAGCGCAAATGGATGGAGCCATTCTTGTTGTTGCCGCAACAGATGGTCCAATGCCCCAAACTCGTGAGCACATTCTTCTTTCAAAACAAGTTGGTGTGCCAAAAATGGTTGTTTTCCTAAACAAAATTGACTTACTTGAAGGTGAAGAAGAAATGGTTGACCTTGTTGAGGTTGAAATTCGTGAACTTCTTTCTTCATACGACTTTGACGGAGACAACACCCCAATAATCCGTGGTTCAGCTCGTGGTGCTCTTGAAGGAAAACCTGAATGAGAAGCTAAAGTTCTTGAACTAATGGATGCAGTTGATTCATATATTGACTCCCCAGTTCGTGAAATGGATAAACCATTCTTAATGGCAGTTGAAGACGTCTTTACTATTACAGGTCGTGGAACTGTTGCTACTGGTAAAGTTGAAAGAGGACAAGTTAAACTAAATGAAGAGGTTGAAATTGTTGGGTATCGTCCTGAGCCTAAAAAAACAGTTGTAACCGGAATTGAAATGTTTAACAAAAACCTTCAATCTGCAATGGCCGGAGATAATGCTGGAGTTCTTCTTCGTGGTGTTGACCGTAAAGATATCGAGCGTGGGCAAGTTATTGCAAAACCAAAAACAATTATTCCCCACACTAAATTTAAAGCAGCAATTTATGCGCTCAAAAAAGAAGAAGGTGGAAGACATACTCCATTTTTCAAAAATTATAAACCTCAATTTTATTTCCGTACAACCGATGTTACTGGTGGAATTGAATTTGAAGCTGGCCGTGAAATGGTAATTCCTGGAGATAATGTTGACCTTACTGTTGAACTTATCGCCCCTATCGCTGTTGAACAAGGAACTAAATTCTCAATTCGCGAAGGTGGAAGAACTGTTGGAGCCGGAACAGTAACTGAAATTATTAAATAAAAAATCTTTATCTTAATACAAACTTTGGGGTGTTGCCCTAAAGTTTTTTTTTTTTTTTTGCAGTCAAAATTAGTCAGTATTGAGACTAGAGTTTAGAAAAATAAATGTTGGTTCTGAGTTTGCCAGTTTGATGGCGAAAATTCACTTTTAATGAATGTAAATAGCAAAAATAACGGTAAATCCTTGTTTTTTGATGCTAAAATCTTAATTTTTACTAGTTTAAAATTAACCTTTTGCAAAAAAAAAAAAAAAATGCTTGGTCTAAGAAAAAATTATGTTATAATAAACATCACTAAGAATAATTAATAAATTTGATATTGAATTAAGGGGGGGTTAGTTATGTTTTTTGCCATACAAAAGTAGAAAATGCGAATTATCCATTATATTTTTAAATATGATGGAATGCCTTAAATTTAACCGTTTAGAAATCTATAAATTTAGGGCTTTTAGTTATTGTTCTTTCAAAACTTCATATGTTTTTTTAGGCTCAATTTAAATAAAAACGAGTTTTCTTTTTACATTGAGTTTAAATAGTAGTTGTATTTTTATGATTTTTGCCAGTGTTTTAAACTAATTTATCTAAATAATTTGGACTTTAGTTTTTTTAGTGTATAATATTTGATTTTAAAAACGATTTCAAAGGTGGCAAATATGATTTTTTGTTCCTAAAAGCGTAAATTTACTACTAAAGTCAGACTTAGTTGGTAAAATTTATTATAAGTATTATTAAAATCAAACATTTATAATAAATAAGAAAATTTGGAGGCAAGTATGAAACTATATTTTTCCCGTCGTCGAAAAGTTGTAATTGTAGCAATGGCAACCGCTTTGTTATCTTTAAGTTTGTTTTCAATTAATCAAACATTAGTTAATTTTGATTTTTTGTCCAATGAAGTTAGTTATTCAACTCAAGCGCCTTCAATAATTTCAAAAAATCAACCAAATGACACTGCATTTAATTCACCAGTGGCTAATACAGTTTTTGTTCCACCAAAAGTAGAAACACCTAAAGAAAAAATTGAAAATCCGGTTAAACCACAAATAGTAACACCAAAAATAGAAAAAATTGATCCCTTACCTGAAAAAGTAACACCTAAACCTATAAAAAGAATTCAAACTATTGAATCAACTATCCCTATTCGAACAACACCTGCGCGCCAAAGCCCGACTAGAACTATATCTTCGCGACCAACAATTACAACTTCAAGAACAGTAAGTCAACCACAAGTTCAAAATAGAAATAACTCTCGTGCTGTTAATTTTGGTGATTCAGCTTATCAACGTGCACTTGGTTTGTGAAGACAACAGCAAGACCGAAAAATTGCTGAGGTTAAACGCGAAAGAGATAAATATCAAGCCGAAGTTGCTGAAGCTGAGCGTGTTATTTCAATTATTGAAGAGCACTGAAAAACATACGCGCCAGTTGGAGAAGATGGTAAGCCAAAAGTTACTCTTGAATCCTATCTTGAGGGTTATAAATACACTCGCTGAGTTGCAAATAATTACCTTGAGCGCGAACAAAATTACTTAAAAGTGATTGAGCAACGAAGACAACTAGACCAACCTTTTACAGAACAAGAATTACAAATGATAAAAGATGGTTATACTCCTGATCCTACAACCGATGGATGAGAACCAAAAGTCAATATTGTCGTAAATGGAATTAGGGCAGATAATAAAAGAAGATTAAATGCCGTTGATTCAAAATGAACAAGATATGATGCAACACAAATTGGTTCCCTAAAATATGAAGGATGAAATAACACTGATGTAAGTTCAGAAATTAGTAGTCTTACCAATGGTAAAGGATTTTCTAACGGTAGCATTTCACTTATAAAATACACTCGCGCCCCTGGAAATACCGCTGGTAATCTTTCAGAATTTAAAACTTTAGTTCTAAATGCCGATGATGATGTTGCCTTTAAGGCTTTTGCTGAGATTATGAAAAATGCCACTAATAAAGACAATTCAATTAAGGCAATTGTTCTTAAAAATGTCGGAGCAATACATAAAACCCAAAACATAAAAGAAATTTTAGAACTATTGCCACCACAAATGCAAAAAGTTTCGCTCTTTTTAGATGACCACCAAGCAGTTAATGGTCTTCGTGGACTTGAAAAATTCACCAAACTAAGCGAACTAGAACTCTATACAAATTCACGAACCAACGAAAGTAATTGAGCAATTAATCCTAACGCGCTAAAAAATGTGGACTTTATTTCTTTTGATTATATAAATAAAGGTGATATTAAGTTAGTCCAACCTGGAGAAAAAATTCCTGGATCAATTATTTTTGATACTCTCCGTTGAGATGAAGGCGATGATACTACCAAAGTTAATGAGGGACTTGAAATTGCTTTTAGTTCAAAAATTAATCAGCGTGTTTTCCAAGGAACTTTTGGTGGACGAGGAGGATATCCATTACATCTTGATTTTTCTTCATCTAAGAAAATTAAGACACTAAAAGGGATTGACTTTGCTAAAACAGAGAGACTTTTTAATGAAAAACTCCAAAGTTGGGAAGTTGAAGCTGAATCACAAAAAAATCCTGGCCATGTTAATTTGCTTTTCCAATATTTATATTTTGGCGCTTCAAAAGTAAGTGATTCTAGCTCAACAGGCACAAATTATGTATATAAAGTTCAAACAAGCGACTTTGAAAATTCCCAATTTACTTCAAGACTTGTTAATGGTCCTATCCAACAACCGGGAATTTACATAAAAGATGAAAATGGCAAAACCCTTTCAAATATTCCACTTTATATAACTGGTAGTTCATTTTCTGGTGATGCTTTAAGTCAATTATCCAAATTTGTTGATGTTGCAAAGAAAAGCGCCACTTTTAACAAAATTTATGTCGAAGACTCATCACTTCAAAGTCAACTTTCAAGTTTAGGTCTGCCTGTTGAAACAAAAAAAATTGAAACAATAGACTAAGCTAATAAAAAGTAAAAAAAAAAAAAAAATAATTATTTTTTACTTTTTATGCCCAAGACGTCTTTTTTACTTAATTTTATTGAAAAAAGCACAATTAAAATTTTAATAAAAGGGTAAAATGGATCCAATTAATCATTGAGTTGATAAAATTCAAGAAAATCTGCTAAGATACCAAAAGGTCGTTGAACAATATCGAACAATAGCAATTTTTTGCAATCAAATTGAAAAAGTTTTTGCAATTAAACCAAATTTACTTGATTTTCCACACGGAATTGGCCTTAAAAAAATACCATTTTTAAAAAACTGGCCAACAAGAAAAATAGTGCATCTTATTGAAACCGGAAAATTAACAAAAAAATTCACTAGTTTTCAAAAGTGAAATATTAATACAAATCGGAGCTTATTTAATCAAATCAAAGCTAAATTATTAGTTTGAGACTATTATTTATCTTTTCTTGAAGGAAATTATTGTAAAACTTGAATTATCGAAGAAGTCTCATACACTAAAAATTTATATTTTTTTCGTGGACTACTTTGAAAAAACAAAAATTACACAATGATAGTTGGCCTTAATAAATTTCAAGGAAATAAAAAATATGCCACTGACTTTTGCTCCTTTTTTACCGCACTTTTAACCTCAAAAGAAATTAGTGATATTGCAAAAAAAATTGATAAAATTTCAAAAATAGACCGAATTTGGTACAATTATCAAAAGAAGGAAGTAAATCAATATTCCAAACTTTAGGGAAAATATGTCATCTTTTTTTATAATATTATTCTAAATTATTTTATAATTATATTATACTAATTTATATTGGAGGGTGTATGGTTTGAGAAAATCCATTTGGAAAAAATAAAGTTCCATCAGTGGCAGAGTTGTGAAAAAATGAAAAAAAGCAATACCGAATTTGAATTTTTTCTTATCCGGTGTTACTCCTTTTGCTAAGTGTTTTTTTAAGTGTTCAACTTTTTTTAGACTTAGATATTAAAAATATTGGTCGAGCTTTATCAATTTTATCAATTTTATTTACTGGTGCAAATTTATTTTTTTATGTATATTCTGTTTTTACATCATATAAAGCAAAAGATTTTACACCTATTGGCGATCGTTCCTTTTTTTTCGCGTTCGTCTCATTTTCCAGCGCTGCTATTTCAATTATAAATTCAACAGTAGTAATAATTGGAAATTTAAGCCTTAATAGTCAAAATTTTGCCGCAATATTAACTATTCAAGTAATTCTTATTGGGCTAATTTTTATTTTAATTCCATTTTTCTATACAAAAGTGCTTAAAATTAAGTCAATATTCAAACTTTCTCGCACATTAGTCATTATTGAAAAACGTATTGATGAAATGAAAAAAGATCCTAAAGCATTTTCTGAATTTATGAATATTTTTGACTTAGGACATCAAAATCCGATGAATTCACAACAAGCAAATAACCCTGAAAACACACAAACCCAAGAAACTCAAAACAAACCTCAAACAAAAGAAGAAAAAATAAAAATTGCACTTGAAAAATTAGAATTAGCACAATTACACGAAATTGCCCAAAAATTAGAAATTTCCGGTTTTGAACAGTTAAAAAAACAAGAATTAATTAAGCTTTTAACTCAAATACTTGCACAACAAGAATCCGAAAAATAGTTTGGTATTTTAAGGCAAACTATTTTCTAGAAAAACAAAAAAATGAAAAATTTCTTTGTTTTAAATTAAAATCTGCTATAATTATATATGATGGTTTTTAGGCAATGGCACCATAGCCAAATGGTAAGGCATAGGTCTGCAACACCTTGATGTACCGGTTCGAGTCCGGTTGGTGCCTCCAAAATGTAATGCGCCCGTAGCTCAATTGGACAGAGTGTTTGGTTACGGCCCAAGAGGTTGAGGGTTCGACTCCTTCCGGGCGCGCCATATATAATATAATTAGATCAAGAAAAATTAACTAAATTATTTTAGTTAATTTTTTTATTTTTTTAGTTTTTTATGTTATAATTTTAAACTAGTTTTAAATTTAGTAAAACATCCTTGGTTATTTTTATAACCCACAAGCCCATAAGGAGAATTAATATGCCAAAATATGAAATAATGACAATTTTAGACCCAAAAGCAGAAGCTACAATATTAGAAAATTTGTTGTCTACTACTTTTAGTCAAAATTCGTCATACAAACTTGTTAAGCTTGAAAATTCAAGTCTTGCTTACCCTATTAAAAAATCAAAAACCGCACAATATTTTTTAATTAATCTTGATTCGCCTGCTAATTTAATTGAAGAATTTGTTCGTCGTGCAAATATTACCAAATCAATTTGACGATACTTGATAATTAACCTTGACTCTGAAAAAGGTTTTAACCAAAAACCAAAAAATACTGATCGCCATAAAAAAACAAATGCAAGACGTGATCATTCAGATAGACCTAATTTCAAATCAGCACCACGAACTCGTCAAGACCAAAACTCACCTAACCAAGCAGAAAAAACTGATAAACCTTTTCAACGTCGAAATTTTAGACCTAATGCTCAAGGTGGTGCAAAACAGGGTTTTGCCCAACAACCATCAGATAAGGCTAACTCACCTCAACGCGGAAAAACTTCAAATTCATCAACAAACCAGTCAGAAACTGCTGTTGATAATGCTAAAAAAGTGCAGGAATCACAGTAGTTTTTATCTTTTTTAGTCAATAAATAAAAATAGGTAAAAACTATAAAAATAATTATGAATCGAATTATTTTAATTGGGCGCGTTTCTTCTAAACCTGTACTTATGACAGCAAAGTCAAATGTTAATTTTATTCGATTTAACTTAGCAATTGATAGACGAAAATATAATCAAGATTCGCCTACAATTACTGATTTTATTCCCGTAGTTGCTTGACGACAAAATGCAACATCGCTAGACAAACTAATTACCATAGGAAGTTTGATAGCAATCGAAGGTTCTTTACAATCTTATCGTGTTATGTCAAATACAACAAATTATCTTACTAATTATGAAGTAAATGTTGAGAACTTTCATTTATTAGAAACTAAAGAACAATTAGAAAAACGTCGTCAAAAATTAGCTCAAAAAGTTAGTGAACCAACTTTTGAACCAATATTTGATGATTTTCAACTTCCCCAAAATAATAAAAGATCATTTCATGACGATAATATTTTTCAAACAGAACCCTCAGTAAATTTTGATGAAACTAATATTGAAATTACTGGTGAAGATAACGATCCATTTGCTGATTGAGAAATTGATGATCTTGATCCTAACAAATAAAATTAAAAAGGAATGCAAAAATGAACAAAAAATACGCTAAAAAATTCAAAAAAAAAGTGTGCCAATTTTGTGAAGCTAAACTTTCTTACATTGACTATAAATCAATTGAAGTGCTTCAACGTTATATTAACTCTTTTGGAAAAATTCAACCTTCACGAATTACAGGTAATTGCGCAAAACACCAACGTAAATTATCACTAGCAATTAAAAGAGCACGTTTTGTCGCTTTACTTCCGTTTGTTGGTGATAGAATCCGTGGAAGTTACGATAAAACTCGAGTTTAATTATAAAAATATAATATGAATCTAAAAGCAGGTCTTATTGGACTTCCTAATGTCGGAAAATCGTCGCTTTTTTCAGCACTGACAAAAATTAATGTTGAAATTGCTAATTATCCCTTTGCAACAATAGACTCAAACATTGCAACTGTTGAAATACGTGATCCAAGACTAATTAATTTAGCCGATATTGTTAAACCAAATAAAATTGTATTTTCTACTTACTCTTTTGTCGATATTGCTGGTTTAATAAAAGGAGCTTCACTGGGCGAAGGATTAGGTAATAAATTTCTCGAAAATATTCGAAATGTTGATTGTTTAGTTCATGTTGTTCGCTGTTTTGATGATTCAAAAATAATTCATGTTAACAATCAAGTTAATCCTATTTTTGACATCCAAACGATAAATTTAGAGCTAATTCTTGCCGATTTAAGTTCAATTGAGTCAATTATTGCCCGACTTAGTAAAAAAATCAACAACACAAACGACAAACAAGCAAAAATTGAATTTGAACTTGCTAAAAAAGCAAAAGATCATTTGCAAAAAGATAAATCATTACGTGATTTAGCTTTAGACAATGATGAGCGTCAAATAATCAAAAATTGGCAACTTTTAAGTATAAAACCAATTTTATATGTTGCTAACATTGATCAAAAATCTGTTAGCGATCCCTTGAAAAATCCATATTTTTCTGAACTTAAAACATATCTTGAAAAAGAAAATGCAATTTTAATCCCAATTTGTGTTGCCTTAGAACACGAAATTTCCCAACTTGATCAAGAGGAAAAACAACTCTTTTTACAAGAATTTGGACTTGAGAAGTCATCTCTTGATTTTCTTGTTCTTAATAGTTTTAAACTACTTGACTTAGCAACTTTTTTTACTGTTGGAAAGAAAGAAGTTCGCTCATGAATATTTAGGAAAAATACAACCGCTGTTGATTGTAGTGGGATTATTCACTCTGATTTTGTTAAAAAATTCATAAGAGTTGAAATTATTGCATATGAGGATTTTATCGAGTTCAAAAGCGAAAAAGCACTTAAAGAAAAAGGCAAAATTCGTCTTGAGGGAAAAGAATACTTGATTAAAGATGCAGAAATATGCCATTTCCGAATAAGTAATTAGTTCAAATAAAATTTTAAAAAAAGCCAAAAAATTATACATCAAAAAATTTATTTATAAATATTGATTGGTATAATTTTTTGGTTTTTTAAATTATCAGTTATTTCCAAAATAACAGCATTAAATTGGCAATCATTGTCCGAAGTTTGAAATTTTGTGCTTTTATTATAGCGAATTCTATTATAAACATCAAGGAATTTTACACCAATTGCATCATTTGCAGGACCTGTCATTCCAACATCAGTTATAAAAAGTGTTCCAAGTGATAATTCTCTGGCATCAGAAGTCTGAACGTGGGTGTGAGTGCCTAAAAGCGCATTAATTTTACCATTGAGATAAATTCCAAGTACATTTTTTTCACTTGTTGTCTCAGCATGAAAATCAACTATATGAAAATCAGCATCGTCTTCGACAATAACTTTGTCAATTGCATCAAAAAAATTATCAGCAAATTGGTGATTTCAAGGTTTGACTAACTTATTAAATGCTACACCTAAAAGCGAAGTTATTCTGAATGTTTTTCCATTTTTTAAAATTTTAGTAGTACCTTTGCCACTATATTCTTTGTCAATATTTAGCGGCCTAACAATATCTGGATTATCAATAATTAAAGCAATTTCAGGATTGGATCAAACATGATTGCCAATAGTAAAAATATCCACACCAAGCTCTTTTAAATACAAATAATCCCTTTTATTCAGCCCTTTTCTTCCGGTAATATTTTCAGCCTGAACTATTATTAAGTCAAAATTATAGTTTTTTCTCAAAATATTAAGTTGATTTTTAAACATTTCTATACCAGGCGCGCCAAAAATATCACCAACAAATAAAACAGTAGCAGATTTCATTCAATTCCTTTAAATTTTTCAAATATTTTATTTGAAAAATTATTAAAAAAGATGCTTTTATTTTAGCATCATTGGTCAAAAAGATATGGTGCCAACAACAGGAATCGAACCTGCGACCCCATCCTTACCATGGATGTGCTCTACCGACTGAGCTATGATGGCGCTTAATGCTTTAAAATTATAGCACTTTTTTAATATTTTTAATTAAAAAAATATTAAAAAGTCAAGCAAATTTAAAGACAAAAACAAAAAAATACTTTCCAATACAAGCAAATATTAAGTTTTGAAAGAGCAAAATTATTAATTCTTATTTGTTTTTGCATTATACCACAAAAATTTTAAAAAACAAGTTTTTTTTTACATTTCTAAAAAACTTGATGTATAATTTAGTTTGTAAAATAACGAAAAAAATTTGACTCACAAAATTGTGAGAACTCCCAAAAAAAATATATTTATACACTATCTGTTTTAAATTGTTAATTGCTCTTTTAAAAATTAATACTACAAATTAGTAAATTAATGATGATAGACTTATTTGAAAACTTGTTATAAAAACAGAGCTTAATACAAAAAAACAAGGCTAAAAATAAGCAAAATCAAGGTGTTATTTAATGAAAAAAGGAAATGAAAAAAAATTAATAAGTTCATTAATTTTTTCAAAATATTTAAAAACTAATCTTCGAAAGAATTGATTTTTATCATTTTTCCTTATAATTTTTTCAATTTTTTCAATTTTACTTTTTTTATTTTTATGAGAAGCTGGTAAAAATTTTGATTTACCCGTTTATAATTCGCAAAATCAGCGAATAACTATTGTCAAAAAAAATGGCAAAGAGTTTGCAAATAACGAAATTTCAGAAATAAAAAACTTAAAATCTGTTAAATATATTTCAAATGGTGAATCAGAATTAGATTTCGGCGATTTTATGAATGAAAACTCATCTAGTCCCATCCCTTATGTACCAACTAAAATTTTGCCAGTTGAAATCAATGATTTTTTTAAAAATGATATGAAAAACTATACTAATTTTCAAGGTAAATTTTTAGAAAATAATGACGAAATAATAGTTTCACAAGATTATGCTGATTTAAAAAAAGTTAAAATTGGCGATTACATTGATTATAGATATCAAATATTGAACCGCGCAACTAATAAAAATGAATTAATTTATACTAAAAAATTTAAGGTTGCAGGAACAGTAGGATTTGTTAATCGTCATCTAGATTATTCTGTTTTAATGTCCAATGATTCCTATAAAAATTTAGTTGAAAATATTTTTAACAAATCAAAAATATTTCTGAATCAAAACCAAGGTCAAAATTGGTTTTTTGAATCTTTAGTTAAAAAATTAGCATACAATAGTGTAAAAACTTCAAATACAGAAAATGCTGTTGATCCAAAAGTTTCTGCATTTTATGGCTTGCATTCTAATAAAAATTTTAATATTGATAAAAAAGATAAAAGGCTTAAAGCGGGTCATTTTACTGAAAATAAAAACGAAATTCTTGCTAGTCAAAGTCTAATTAATAATTTAAGTAAAAATTTCAATTTCAATTTAAATGTAGGTGATGAAATAACTTTTAAAATAGAAAATATTAATTTTTTATTTCTCAAAGATCATCTTTTTACTTTTAAAATTAGTGGAATTCTTGAAACTGATGAACCAAATAAAATAGAATTTAACCAAAATGTAGCTCAGTTTTTTGCTGACTCAATAAATGAAAATAAACCTTTAAGACTAAATCTTTTTTATGATCAAAGCGAGCAAAATTTATTGTCAAAACTCCAAGAAAAAGGATTTGAATTGGCACCAAAAATTGATTATGGAGATCATTGAGGTGCTGCTAATATTTGACCAATAATTTCATCAATTACAGTAACTATAATTTTACTTTTAACTACTGCTATTATTTTTGGTTTTACTTTGAGAAATTTCAAAATAAACAATGGGACTATTCAAAGTTTTGACGTTGATACAAACAAAAAAATATTCTTTAAAAAAGAAAATTTATATTGAATTTTTATATCATTATTTATTCTTATTGTCAGCTTTATACTGTTTTTTATTTCAATTAAATTGCCATTTTTTAGCGATTTTGTTGCAGATAGATCAGCAGGTTACATAATTGGTCGCATTAGTTTAGATCTTGTTTGAATCTCATTATTGTATATTATATTTTCTACTATTATTTTTAAAGTCACTAGTCATTTTTTAAAAAATAGAAAAAAATATAAACCAATTAAAAATAAATTAGTAAATTAATTTACTTGAAAAATTTCAGCTTTTTATTTAACTAGCTAGTAGCTAAATAAAATTTGTGGTTTTGTCTCAATAATTAACATTGCACCATAATAAACAAAGTTAGCGTTTTTATGCTAACTTTGTTTAATTTCCAGTCATTTTTAATTTTTTGGCACGTTTTTCAAAATATAAATGCATTAAGTGATATAATTTATAATTTTTGTAATTAATAAAAACATTAACTTAGTGAGAATAAAATGAATAAAAATGAAGCAGTTGAACAACTTATAAAATTTATTCAAACAAAACAAGCTGGACTAAAAAGAAACCAAAAAATTGCTTATTATGGTGCTAATGCTGTTAAATGGATAACTTTTTTCGCAAATATTATAGTAATTTCCTTGGCAATTTGGGTAATTATAACCGAAATTAATCGTTATCAGTTAATTAAATCTGAAAATAAATCAGTTATTAATGACCTTGGACTAACTATTGTTTTGGCTAGTTTTATTTGCCTTACTTTTTTTATTAATTTATTTCTTGCTGTTTTTCGTGAAGTTATGAAGTATAAGGAATATAAAAAAGCGCAAAGAGAACTAAGTTATTTGTATTTTCAAATTCAAAATGATCCAAATTATACTCTTGAAAAATTTGAACAGGACTATCAATTGATCTCTGATTTTTATTTTCAAAAAAAAGATGTTTCAAAAATAAAAATTCTTAAAAAAATAGTTTTTGGAGGTAAAAAATGGTTATAAAAAATGTGCGACTTGATTCAGATTCTTATGAATTTGCTAAATTTTTATACAGAAAAACGCTTGTAAAAGCAAGGTTTTTTCAATTTTTATTTTGAACAGTTTCCATTTTTAGTATTTTTTTTGGATTTTTTTCGACCTTAATGGGTATTTTTAAATTAGCTTCACCAAAATTAAATGAATTTGAACCTTTTGCCAATTTTTTTATTTCAACTGATGAAAATGGTGCAAAAGTTGACCAATGACCGATTTTTGTCTTATGAATTAACCTTTCAATTTCAATTATTAACGGTCTTTTTGCCCTTTTTCTAGTAAAACCACGCTGAATTCGCAACCAAGAAATTAATGATTTTTTAAAAATTGAAATAATTTTATTTGAAACAAAAACAGGAAAATATGCAAAATCTAAAAATTTGCAAATTGAACTTTTTAATTCAATTTGCAAATTTTTAGGAATTCTTAAAGCGCTTGAAAATAAACAAAAAGAGCAAAAAACTAACATTAATAAAGAGGAACAAACTAATGAATAAAGAACAATTGCTTTCAAAAATTGAACTTGATGTTATAAAATTAACGGCAAAAGCACGTGTTTCTAAGGGTATTTTTTTGTTTTGCAGCATTGCCTTAATTTTAATGTCAGCTTTTAATGGTATTTTATCTGCCTATGCAATTACTAAAAACCCTAATCCAACTGCGGTTAAGTTATTTGTTGCAATTGCTTTTATTAATGCAATTATTAGTTTTGTTAGCTCACTTTCTTCTTTTTTTGTTTTTGAAAATGTTTATAAAAAGTCAACAGAAAAAATTAATTTTTATGAAGAAAAGAAAAATGAGCTTTTATCTCAAGATGCAAACATTGATGAGATTGCAAAACAATTAGGGAATATAAAAATTGAAAATTAGTTTGTAATATTTTTAAAAAATGTTAAAATGTATCTATAATTTAACTTAAATTTTATTTTAACAATTTTTTTTATAACACTGATACCGTTGTTATAACCCTAAAAAAACATTCATTTAAAGGAAAAAATGCCAACAATTTCTCAATTAGCAAAAGGTTGCCGAGTTAAGAAAACTTGAAAGTCAAAAGTTCCTGCATTGAATATGTTATATAATTCTTTGCACAAAAAAGAACTAAAAATTAGCTCGCCCTTTAAACGTGGAGTTTGCACAAGAGTTGCAACTATGACTCCTAAAAAACCTAACTCAGCATTACGTAAATTTGCAAGGGTAAAACTTTCAAATGGAATTGAAGTTAATGCCTATATTCCCGGTGAAGGCCACAATTTACAAGAACACTCAATTGTTTTAATTCGTGGTGGAAAAGTTAAGGACTTACCTGGTATTCGTTATCACATTGTACGTGGAACTCAAGATACAACTGGTGTTGCAAAAAGAGCCCAAGGTCGTTCCAAATACGGAGCAAAAAAACCTAAAACTTCAAAGTAAAAATCTAAAAAAGCTATAAAATACGATATTTTTTAAAAGGAGACTAACATGTCACGAAAAAAACAAGCCCCAGTGCGCGACGTGCTTGCTGATCCAGTTTTTAACTCAAAACTGATTACAAAAGCAATAAATTGCGTTATGTTAGAGGGGAAAAAAACTACTGCCCAAAACATTCTTTATTCATCATTTAAATTAGTTGAAGAAAAAACTCAAAAAGATGCTCTTGAAGTTTTCCAACAAGCTGTAAAAAATGTAACTCCCCTAACTGAAGTTCGTTCACGTCGAATCGGGGGAACAAACTATCAAGTTCCAATGGAAGTTCGCCTAAAACGTCAACAAACTCTTGCTTTGCGTTGATTAATTCTTTTTGCCAGAAAACGCAACGAAAAAACAATGGTTGTTCGTCTTGCAAATGAAATAATTGATGCTTATAATAAAACAGGCGGGGCCTTCAAGAAAAAAGAAGATACTCACAAAATGGCCGAAGCAAACCGCGCTTTTGCACACTTTAAATGGTAGGAATTTAGAAATATGTCACGAAAATTTGAACTAAAAGATTACCGTAATATCGGAATTATGGCCCATATTGACGCCGGAAAAACAACAACAACTGAAAGAATTTTATTCCACACTGGTAAAATTCACAAAATTGGTGAAACTCACGATGGAGTTAGCCAAATGGACTGAATGGAGCAAGAAAAAGAACGCGGAATTACAATAACTTCTGCGGCAACAACTGCTTTTTGAAAAGGTAAAAGAATTAACATAATTGACACCCCAGGACACGTTGATTTTACCGTTGAGGTTGAACGTTCACTTCGGGTTCTTGATGGAGCAGTTGCTGTTCTTGATGCCCAATCAGGTGTTGAGCCCCAAACTGAAACTGTTTGAAGACAAGCAACAAATTATGGCGTTCCACGTGTTGTTTATGTTAATAAAATGGATAAAGCTGGAGCTAATTTTGAGGCTTCAATTGAATCTGTGCGCACTAAATTAAACGGTAATGCCGTGGCAATTCAACTTAATATTGGTGCTGAATCTGATTTTAGCGGAATTATTGACCTTGTTGAAATGAAAGCTTATAACTACGATGGTCAAAAAGAAGAAGTTGAATATGAAATTCCGATTCCTAGCGAATTACAAGACAAAGCAGCAATAATGCGACTTGCTCTTGCTGAAGCTGTTGCTGACTATGATGAAAATTTATTTAATGATCTACTTGAAGAAAAAGAAATTTCAGTTGAACAACTAAAAGCAGCAATTCGTAAAGCAACAATTAGTGGTGATTTTTTCCCGGTTGTTTGTGGTTCATCTTTTAAAAACAAAGGTGTAAAGAAAATGATCGATGCTGTCATTGATTATTTACCTTCACCACTTGATGTTCCACCAGTTAAAGCTTTTCGCGATGATCAAGAAATTACAATTCAAGCTGATGATAATGAAGAATTTTCTGCCTTAGCTTTCAAAATTATGAACGACCCTTTTGTTGGATCACTAACTTTCTTCCGTGTTTATTCAGGAAGCCTGACAAAAGGAACTTACATAATTAACTCAACTAAAGGTAAAAAGGAACGTGTTGGCCGTATTTTAGCAATGCATGCCAATTCTCGTGAAGAAATCAATGAAGTTCGTACCGGTGATATTGGTGCTTTTGTTGGACTCAAAGACACAACAACAGGTGATACACTAATTTCGGAAAAGTCCAAAAGTTTTGTGCTTGAAAGAATGAGTTTTCCCGAACCTGTTATTTCCCAGTCACTTGAACCTTTTTCAAAAGCTGAAGTTGAAAAACTAGCTAATGCCCTCCAAAAACTTGCAAACGAAGATCCTACTTTTAAAACTTGAACCGACACTGAAACTGGACAAACAATTATTGCTGGAATGGGAGAATTGCACCTTGATATTATTGTTGATCGGCTAAAACGCGAGTTTAACGTGCAAGCACGTGTTGGAAAACCACAAGTTTCTTACCGTGAAACAATTACAAAATCCGCTGAAGTTGAAGGAAAATACATCAAACAATCCGGTGGACGTGGACAATATGGTCATGTTTGAATTAAATTTGAACCTAATCCAGAAGAAGGCTTTGATTTTATTGACAAAATTGTCGGTGGAAAAATTCCAAAAGAGTATATAAAATCAATTCAAAAAGGTCTTGAAGAAAAAATGCAAGTCGGAATTTTGGCCGGATATCCTTTAATTAATGTTCGAGCAACCTTGTTTGACGGATCATTCCACGAAGTTGACTCTTCAGAAATGGCCTTTAAAATTGCAGCTTCAAAAGCCCTTTCACGTGCTCGTGATGCCGTTGGAACTGTTTTACTTGAGCCAATTATGGACGTTTCTGTTTTTGCCCCTGCTGAATATGCCGGAGACGTTATGGGTGACTTATCACGTCGTCGTGGACTTGTTCGTGAACAAGAAACTAGATCTGATGGAGCAAATGTTATTCGTGGACATGTTCCATTAGCAGAAATGTTTGGATATTCAACCCAATTACGTTCAATGACATCAGGACGAGGAACTTACCAAATGCAATTTGATCATTATGAAGTTGTTCCAAAAAATATTTCTGATGTAATTGTTAAACAACGGGCAATCAAATCTGACGACTAACAGTTATCCCCGAGTTTGACAGTTTGATAAAATAATCTTAAAAAGTGTCCGGTTTTTTGGGCACTTTTTAACTTTTTTGGCAAAAGTTAATCACCTATTTTAAAACACTGGCAAAATCAATTTATGGATAAAACAACAAAAATCATAAAAAATACAACTACTATTTAAACTCAATGTAAATAGAAAACTCATTTTTATTTATATTGAGCCTAAAAAAACATATGAAGTTTTGAAAGAACAATAATTAAAAGCCCTAAATTTATAGATTTCTAAACGGTTAAATTTAAGGCATTCCATCATATTTAAAAATATAATGGATAATTCGCATTTTCTGATTTTATCATGCAAAAAACATAACTAATTCCCCCTTAATTCAATATCAAATTTATTAATTATTCTTAAGTGATGGTTATTATAACATAATTTTTTCTTAGACCAAGCATTTTTTTTTTTTTTTTTTGCAAAAGGTTAATTTCAAAAATATAAAAATTAATATTTTAGGTCAAAAAAACCGGATTTACGAATATTTTTGCACATTTATATTCACTAAAAAGTGAATTTTTGCCATCAAATTGGGAAAAGGAAAAGTTATTAAGAACTTTGCAACAAAAAAACTACCAATCGGTAGTTTTTTTGTTGAATTTAAAATTTAATTGAATAAATGATTTTTAAATTAAATTTTAATAAAAGGAGCAACATTTGAAAAATTAAATAAACTTGGAGTTGATCCTAGATCCATGACTGCTTGAGAAACAACAGCACCGGTAGTGCTAGTTCCTTGTGTAGCTTTTATAGTTTGTAATGCTTTTGAAAGTTCTTCAACAGATTTTAGCGCTTTTTGTAATTTTTCTGGCATATCTTTTAATGCTTCAACTTGTGTTTTAAGCGAATCTAGATCTAAATTTGCAAGTTTATCAAAACCCTCTTGAAATTTTTTAATTTGCGCAGAGTCCAATTTGGAAAAAGTTTTTTGAAATTCTTCAAATGACGCCTTGATTTTATCAATTTCAAAACTTTCAATTTGCTTTTTAAATAAAAAGTATAAAGTAGCAATTATTATTGCAAATAAGAGAATATTCCCAATAATAACAGCCAAGACTGTCGATATAAATCTTCCGATTTTACTCACTTATGCCTCCATAAATTTGTAAATTAAATTTTAATTTTTGTTCTTTTTTTATGATTCACCATCCTTATTTTCATTTACTTCTTTATTTGGTTCTTCATTAGTTTCATTTTGTTTCTCTGTTGTTTCAGTTTTTTCTTCAGTTTTTTCTTCAGTTTGCTGTTCAATTTTTTCTTCAGTTTTTTCGCTATTATATTCAATTAACTTATCAACAACTTTTTTGTTTGTTATATTAATTTGAATTTCGCTGTGAGGGATTGTTTCGTTTAATTCTTCGACAGATTTACCGGTAAATCTTGACAACATGGCAATTTGTTCGTCATAATCTTGCTGGGTTGGAACTAATCCTTCTAGTTTTGCAATTTCAGCAAAAATGAAAGAATTTTTAAGCAATTTTCTCGCTTCGGCTTCTAGTTGATTGTAAATATCTTGCTCAGTGAATTTTGTAATTCGGCAATATTCCTCAAGAGTAAAGCCTTGTTGTTTTAAAGTTGAATTAAAAGTTTCATTTAAACGATTAACTTCAGCATTAATTAATTTAGTTGCAAGTGGAATTTCAACTTGGTCAACAATTTCTACAAGTGCATTTTTTTGAAACTCAATTCGCGCTTTTTCAATATTTTCACGTTTTGTAAGATCTTCAAGATAAACTTCAAGTTGGCTAATTGTTTCAACATTTGGAATTTTTAATGAAGCAACAAAATCATTAGTCAATTTAGCAGGTTGACTTTCTTTGATTCTGTTGATTTTTACATGAAATCTTGCCTTTTTACTTGCATAAGCTGGAACATGGTAATCTTCAGGGAAAACCACATGAATATCGGCTTCTTTTTCAATTTCTAACCCAACTAGTTGTTCTTCAAAACCGGAAATAAAGCTATTTGAACCAATTCGAAGTTCAAAGTCTTGCGCCTCTCCACCTTCAAAAGGTTCATCATCAATAAAGCCTTTAAAATCAAAATTAATAATATCTCCCATTTTTACAGGACGATTTACATTAACAAATTTTCCTTTTGATTCTAAAAGTTTTTGCTTTTGAATTTCAATATCATCTTTTGTCACTTGTTTTACAGCATATTTTGTTTTAAGATTTTGATAATCAGGAAGCTTAATTTCAGGATAAACAGGATAAAGAAACTCGATTTCTAAGGTATTTTTGTCCATTTGAACAATATTAAAGACTGGAGATTCAATAACATTGTCACTATCAATTACATTAGAAAAAGCTTGTTTTTCAAGCTCAGGTAAGTACATTCTAAGCGCTAATTCAAAAACTGACTGTGGATTTAAATATGGGCGCGCTTTTTCTAATGGCACTTTCCCTTTTCTAAAACCGCGTAATGAAACTTTTGCAACTTGTCTCTTTTCAGCTTTTTCGTAAAATTCAACTCATTTTTGCGGATCAGCTACTAACTTAATTTTAAGTTCGGCACTATTAGGTAAAAATTCACGTGTTATCATTAATAATAATCCTTAAATTGTTATATAAAAGTAAAATAAAACTAATTATAATTTAAATTATGATAAATTTGTTTAAAATTTAAAAAAATAATAAAAAATTTAGCTTTTTCTCTTAGTTTTTTAAGTAGATGTATTTATTTAAAAACTAAGGCTAATAACTTATTATTATCTAGGTTTTTATTTTTACTTAAATTATAATTTATTATTGTAAAATTTAGAAAATTTTTATGCTGTTTTTTGAAATTTCTTTTATTTTTTTAATGGCAAAATCTAAACTTGCTTGTATGATTTCAGATCTACTTCCGGTAAAATTCAGCTCTCAGACTTCATCATTGATGGCAATAAATACTTGTCCTAGCTTGCCATCTTGAACTGTAGGGCCGGCATTTCCGGTCAAGGCGATTGCGTATTTAGTTTGAAAAAAATCAAGGCCGTATTTGGCCATTTTTAGGGCTGTTTTTGCATTAGTTACACCATTTTTTGTATCAATACCAATTTTTTCCTTAATTTCGTTTTGGTAACAAACAAGTCCACCGGCAAAAAATTTACTTGCACCGGGCTTTTTTACAATTTCAGCAGCAAGGGCGCCTCCAGTTAAAGATTCAACTGTAGCGATGCTAAATGGTTTATTGGCCATTAATCAGTCCTTTTTATCAAATTTTTTACTATTTGAACAAAAATTACATTTAAATTCAATTTTTTTATATTTTTCAATTAAAAAATCAACATCTTCTTGACTTAAAAGTTTTAAATTTGCTTCAAAATTTGCCTTTTTACAGTTACAAATATAATCCCATTTTTGGAAATCAACCTGATTAAAACTTGAAAAAAAGCTCATAAAATCCGCCATTTTTTCATTTTCTAGTCAAGATTCTACTTCTTGTAATTCTTCTTGAGAATGATTAGGTAAAAGCTGAATAATTAAGGATTGGGCTTTTGTTATTTTTGCATTTTCATCAAGTTCAATTAAATTTTTTACTACTGAATTAATTTGCTGAGATTGGTGAAAATAAAACGCTAAATCTGTTATAAAATCACCTTTTTGAAGTTTGATCTGACCTGAATAATTAGTTTTTTTTGTAAATTGGTTAATTTTTAAAAAACCATAATTTCCAATATATGAACTTACAAGTTGGTTTGTGTTGTAATTTTTGAAAACATTAGCCGGAATTTCAAAACTATTTGCTGAAAAACTAGCGCGAATTTGGCCTTGCTTATTTGTTTCAAGAACTAATGATTCAACATTCTCAGAATTAATTTTAACAGAAAATCCAGCTGTTTTTTCCTTAATCAAAGTTGGAAGTGGTCCAAAAACATTAATAAAACTTGCTAAAATAAGCGAACTAATATTGCTTAACTTGTGAATATTAATCGCTTTATTAACAATTTCAGTCATCTCTGAGACAACTATTAGAATATTTTTGTGCAAATAAATTTTAGAATATGATGACATGATTATATTTTTTTATTTTGTTTAGATATTGAATCTGTTCATTTTTCTCAAAGTTGTTTTCACTGTTGTTCATTTTCACAACTTAAATACTCAAGAATTTGAGCATCAACTATAGGATCAAAATTTGGCGAAATACCTAACTTTGTATAAAAATTATACCATTTTTTAATTTTTTCTATATCATCCATAACTTGAGATTCATTAACATCAAAAGTATAAGATTTTATATGTCTTTTTTTTATAGGAAATTCTTTGGGATTTTCGTAGTCATCTTGCTCTAAAAATGTTGCTACAATTGAATATTTTTCGGCATTTTTTAAAAATGCATATAATTGGGCTTGTTTTATGTATTTTTGCGGTAAATTTTCGCCTTTTTTGCCTCACCTTTCAAAATTTTTCAGACCGGTTGTTTTAATTTCGATTATTATATTGCTTTTTTTGATAAAACCATCAGGAATTCCGCCTATAATTGGATCTTCGCTAAAATAATCATAATTATATTTTTCAGGAGGAAAAGTTTCAATTTCTAGATCTAATTTTTCAGAAATAGCTTTAATGACAAGAGGTTCAATTGCAACTCCGGCATCTATATATTTAGTGTCTAAAATTGGCATATCCAATTTTGAAATTTTGACAAAAGCTCGAAATGGCGAACTAAAACTATCCAGTCCAAGCACTTCTCCAATTAAAGTTCCACCAATTTTTTTAAAACCGGTGTTAAAAGCAAACTTTTTGTTAAGTAATTTTTCATGAAAAGCAGGATCAAGAATTAAAACCTGTTTTTCATGGTCAATAAAATATTCTTTTTTATTGTAAAATTTACGATTTGTATACATGTGTATCCTAAAGTCAAGGTTGTAAACTAATAAGTGAAAGTAAAATTCCGATAATAATTAACAGAAAAACATTTACTTTTCGCAAATACAAAATAAAAACTATTATAGACCAAAAAATTGCAAAAGAAATAAAAACTCAAAGTCTTCAGCCGCTTATAAAAACATTTATTTCTTTTGTGACAAAATATCCATCATTAGAATTAAAAGCATAATTTACAAGCACTAAATTGATAAAAAGTTGAAAAGCAAGCGCTAAAATAATTCCAATAATTGCCGGTCGAAAAATTTGTACTATTTTTGTAAAATGTGAGCCCTTTTTTTGCGAAACTCTATTTAAGGCTTTTAGTCAAATTACAACTAAAAAAATTGCCGGTAGTATAAATGCCATTAAAAAAATAAATGAAAGAAATCAACCTAAAACTCCAAAATCTGCAATTAAAAATCCAGTAACTGCGGCCAATTTAATTGAAAAAACACCTGGTGTTGAATTTGCGACAGTGAAAATTTGATTAATTTTTTCTTGATCAATTTCAAGACCTAGCTCTCCAAGTTGTAATCAAAATCAATTAAAAACAGGCATAAAAACTTGCCCGCCACCAAAGACAATTAAACTAATAACTGCTATCCCCAAAATTGTTAAACTAATTAGTAAAATCACGGTTTTTCTTTCATTTTTTAAACAAAAATAAAACTGAATATATAAACATAATTACTAAAATTGGGACAATCGCTAAATTATACGGACTTGGGACAAACAAACAATATGCAAAACTTAATGATAAAACGGTGTAATAAACTAATTTATTCTTTGAATTCTTGTCTTTTTTTCAATAAATATAACAAAATCCAAGTAAAATTCCGATAATTGTTGAGAAAATTGCTAAGTTAAAAGTGACTAAATATCTTGGAGGTAATTTTTTTACTAAAATAAATAAAGTAAAAAATAATAAAATATGCGGGAAAATTCCCAAAACTGTTGCTAAAACACCCCAAAAAGCGCCTAATTTTTTAATGCAAACTAATGCCATCATTTGAAGTGATGAAGGTCCGGGGAGTAAATTGGTCAAAATTAAACCTTGATCAAAATCACTTTTTGAAATCCATCCTTTTTTGACAACTGCCTGACTAAAAATAATAGGCATTAAAGAATTTCCTCCGCCAAAAGAAATTAAAGAAATTTTTACAACAAACCATAAAAGTGTTAAAAAATCTCTCATTTTCATATTTTTAATATTTTTTGTATTCATACTTAATAAAATAATATATTATTTTTTAAAAATATGGTATAATTAAATCGGCCTAGAGGTGTAGTTCAATGGTAGAACAACGGGCTTCAACCCCGTATGTTGCGGGTTCGACTCCTGTCACCTCTGCCATTTTTTTATTTTTTAAATTAAAAAAATGGCAGTAAATTCTAAATTTTTGACAAAAGATTTAGAATTTATTTAAAAGATACCCGAGTTTCTCAGTTTGATGAGATAATCTTATAAAAGTATCCGGTTTTGGGAGTTTTTTAACACTCATC
Source organism: Mesomycoplasma ovipneumoniae (assembly GCF_024758565.1). Taxonomy (NCBI): domain Bacteria; kingdom Bacillati; phylum Mycoplasmatota; order Mycoplasmoidales; family Metamycoplasmataceae; genus Mesomycoplasma; species Mesomycoplasma ovipneumoniae. Next base: position 790,497 of record NZ_CP079199.1, on the reverse strand, counting down.
AAAGAAAAATCTACTTATTAATCAAATAAGGCAAACTAAAAAAGCTAAAATTTTGACTTAAAAAGCAAAATTATGAAATTTTTAAACTGCTTTTTTAGTTTAAAACACTGACAAAAATCATGAAAAAATACAACTACTATTTAAACTCAATGCAAATAGAAAACTCATTTTATTTACATTGAGCCTAAAAAAACATATGAAGTTTTGAAAGAACAATAAATAAAAGCCATAATTTTGTAGATTTCTAAACGGTCAAATTTATGGCATTCCATCATATTTAAAAATATAATGGAAAATTCGCGCTGTCTGATTTTTTAAACAAAAAACATAACTAAGTCCCCCTTAATTCAATATCAAATTTATTAATTAATTCTTAGTGAGACTTATTATAACCTAAAATTTTTTTAAACCAAGCATTTTTTTTTTTTTTTGCAAAAGGTTAATTTCAAAATAACAAAAAATTAAGATTTATCATCAAAAAACACGGATTTGTCGGTGTTTTTGCATATTTAGATTCACTAAAAAGTGAATTTTTGCCAACAAACTGCCAAACTCAGGAAAAAATAAAAAAATAGCAAAAAATTCTAAATTTTTGACAAAAGATTTAGAATTTTTTTAAAAGATATTAAAAAAACAATTAGTCAAGATAATTTTTACCTTTTTGAACCTCAAAGCAAGACAGCCCGCTAAAATCAAGTTGACGATAAATTTCGTATGCCATAATAACAACAGAATTTGCTAAATTAAGCGATCTAGCATGAGCAGACATTGGAATTCGCAAGCATTTTTCCTTATTTGATTTTAGAATTTCAATTGGAATTCCGGTTGATTCCCTGCCAAAAATGAGGAAAATCTCGCTATTTTTGTTAAATTCGGTTTTAAAATCAATTTGCGAATAAACTTTTTGGCCATAACGGGTTATAAAATATAAATTTTTTGTGCTATATTTTTTTGCAAAATTTTGTCAATCACTATGAATTTCATGTTGAATTTCTGACAAAAGAATTCCAGCTGCTGGCCTTTTTAAGTGTTTTGGATCTAGGTCAAATGCAATAGGCTTTATTATATGCAATTTCATATTCAAAACAAAACAAGAACGGATGATATTGCCTGTATTTGGACCTATTTCGGGCTGAAATAGCACAATGTTAATCATTTATAAACTCCAAAGTGGTAAGATATGTTGAAATTTTTGAATCTTCTGAACCATTATTTTTGAGAAAAAGGTCATATTCAATCTTAATAAATTCTGAATTTATTTCTAATTTTGTTAAAAGAGTATTAACAATAAATTCTACTTCATTATTAATAAATAGATTTTCAACATAGTTGTTTAATTCAAAAAATAATGTATTTTCACCAGAAAATACTGTTAAATTTTTGTCAAAAATTTCTAGTCTAATCATCATGTTATTTTCAGGATTTTGCGTTTCATAAACATCAGTTTCAGTGTTATTAATTATTTGCTTTGAAATATAAATTGTATTGATAAATTCGACCATTTTTTTGTTTTGGTCGTCAATAATAGTTCTAAGAGAAAATCTTACTTTCATTTTTTAAGCCTTTTTTGGATTACTTGTGGACCTAAAAGTCAAATTGCCCTTGCTAATTCAGGGCCTGATTCAGCTCATGTTGTTGCCAGTCGTAAAGGTAACAATAAATTTTTACCTTTTATTTTTAAGGTTTGGCCAATTTCCTTGATTAAATTTTCAATTTTTGAAAATTGTCAATCATCATAGTCAATTTTTTGTGAAAAAAGTTCAATTGGTTCCTGATTTGACTGCTCTAGTAAATCGATTATTTTTTGGCTCATTGAGTTTTGAGGTTTTGCGAAAAAATCGAGATTTTCAAAAAAGTCGCTGTATTTTACAGCACTTTTTTGAAATGTTTGAACAAAAAACCGGTTTCATTCAGAGTCTATTTGAAGATTTAGATGCGGTAAAATTTGGTCTATCTCCATTTTTGAAATATAAGATTTTGAAAACCAGTTTAATTTTTCAGTATCAAAATATGAAGGCGCTTTTGAAAGTCTTTTAAAATCAAATGCCTTAATTAATTCGTTGTGCTCAAAAAATTCGCGAGAATCAGTGCTAGTTCAACCTAAAAGTGCTAAAAAATTAAAAACAGCATGGCTATGATAACCTTGATTTTTATAGTCCTCAATAAATTGGAAAAGTGATGAGTCTCTTTTTGAAAGTTTTTTACCATTTTTATCAGTAATTATTGTAAGGTGACCAAATTCTGGTTTTTCAAATGAAAAGGCCTCATAAAGCGCAATTTGTTTTGGAGTATTTGAAATATGCTCTTCTCCGCGGAAAATATGAGTAATTTTCATATCATAATCATCAACAACAACAGCAAAATTGTATGTTGGAAATCCGTCAGATTTTATAATAACTCAATCACTAATGGCAGAACCTTCAAAGCAAATTTTTCCACGAACTAAATCATTTCAGCAATAATTCTTGTCTTTGTCAACAGCAAATCTAATAACAAACTCGTTATTTTCTAGACGTTTTTGTTTTTCCTGGCCAGAAATTTTAAGTCAGTTTCTGTCATAGCGAAAACTATAAATACCTTGTTTTTCTTGCTCTTTTTTTTGCAGTTCAAGTTCGTGGGCGTTGTCAAAAGCATAATATGCAAAACCTTTTTGAACCAATTCTTGGGCTAATTTTTGATAGCGCTCAATTTTTTCTGACTGACGGTATGGACCATATTCTGAAACTGTGCCAGGTTTTTCATCTGGAAAAATTCCAAGTCATTCTAAATTTTCAATTTGGGAACGCTCACCATCTTTGATATTTCTTTGGGTATCAGTGTCCTCGATTCGTAAAATAAAATCACCACCGTGATGTTTTGCAAAAAGATAATTAATAAGCGCAGTCCGAGCTCCACCAATATGCAAAAATCCCGTTGGCGAAGGGGCATAGCGTGTTCTAATTTTCATTTTTTCCTTTCAATTTTTAGAGTACAAAACTCAAATTATCCTATAAATTT